>NZ_JBVCWP010000197.1:0-7105 GCF_057460485.1 Boseongicola sp. | reverse complement strand
GCAGCGATTTCTGTCCGCCCACGATGCCATCTACAACCATTTCAATTCGTAACGTCATCTGATCTCCCGCCCAACTCTTCGTCAAACGCGCGCCTCTGCATATGCGGCGTGGAATGAAATCGTTTCTGCGTAATTGCAGGAACTTTCCACTTTGGCGGTCCGTTTAAGTTAACGTGTCAACGCCGTCCAATGTCTCAGATGCCGGACGAAGTGAGCCTTCGCTGCAATTGCCCCAATGACGGCAAACTGCACAATCCGACAGCCGGACGTCAGTCCGTCACGCTTGATCCAAAACCTGAACGCCTTCACTGTGCGGCGATCTTCTTAACACCCTGCGCAGCGTCGCGACGATTGCCCGAAAAATTGAAAGGGTCACTTCGGTCTGCATTCTGCGAACTTCATTTTGCTTCGCTTCTGTAATCTCGGTGAATCGGGTGAAGGCGGTTTCATCCTGGCGGTTCATTTCGTTTCTCCTGATGTGTCGAGGAATGTGTTCCTTGGGTTGAACGTGCCACTTCTGCTGCTGCTCCGCTTTCAGGTGCTGTCCAGAAACCGTCCAGATTGGCTTCATTTACCTTGAGAAACGCACCGCCGCGTGGTCATCATTCAAAGATGGAAGACATATCGGTCATCTCATTCGATGAATTCCAGATCGACATAGCGCGCGGCGAACTGCGCCGGAGCGGCCAGGTTGTGCCGCTTGAACCGCAGGTGTTGGACCTGATTTCATACTTGGCAGAGCACCCCGGCAAGATCATCACGCGCGATGACCTAATCGAGCACGTGTGGGCAGGTAGGATCGTATCGGACAGTGCCATATCAACCCGGATTAACGCCGCCCGTGCTGCGTTGGGGGACAACGGTCAAACGCAAAAGCTGATCAAGACAATTCCACGACGAGGGTTCCGGTTCGAAGGCATAATCAACGATCAAGATACCGGCACGGTTTCGATAATGACCGAGAAGCCTTCAATTGCAGTTTTGCCCTTTCGCAACCTATCTGGCGATACCGAGCAAGCTTATTTTTCGGATGGGATAACCGACGATATCATTATTGAGCTTGCCCGATGTCGTGAGCTGTTCGTAATTGCGCGTCAATCGTCGTTCGTCTTTCGCGACACCTCAACCGACTTGACCCAAGTCGCGCACGACTTGGGCGTTCAATACATCCTTGAAGGTGGCGTGCGCCGGTCCGGCAATCGAATTCGTGTAACCGCGCAACTTCTCGACCCAACGACCGGGACCAATCTGTGGGTCGAGAAATACGACCGGAACATCGAAGATATTTTCGAGGTGCAAGACGAAATCTCATCTATGATCGTTAACACGCTTGTCGGGGAAATTACGCGCGACACCTACCGGCGCTCATTGGCCAAATCCTCGGATAAGGTGAATGCCTATGATCATTTCCTGCGCGCTTCAGAATTCAATTATCGCGGCGGGCGAGACGATGTTCGACGTGCACGAGACGAGGCGCTAAAAGCAATTGCAATCGACCCCGATCTGGCGCGCGCGCATGCTCTGGTCGCATGGACCCTTATTGCTGAGTTTCTGAACGCTTGGGGGGATGACCCCAAGAGCGTCATCAAAGAAGCACGAACCTTTGCGCTGGCAGCCGTAAACGCAGATGGACGTGAACCGCTTGGATATGCCGTACTTGGCTGGGTTTATATGTGCCTCAAGGATATTGAGCGGGGGCTAGCGGAACAACGCCGTGCCATAGCCGACAATCCCGGCAATGCTCATTATCGCAGTCTCTATGCGTTTACGCTTGCCTACGCCGGGCAATCCGAAAAAGCGATCGAGGAACTGGAAAAGGCGATGCGGCTGAACCCACGTCACCCCGATCTCTATAATGCGCATTATGGCCGCGCCCTTTTCAACCTGCGCAGATACGAAGAAGCACTGCTTCCGCTGGAAAAAATTCGAACGTCACAACCAGGCAACGGGAATGCAATTGCACTCGCGGCAGCTTGCTACGCTGCACTTGGTCGCCTTGAAGACGCCAAATCTGCGGTCGAAGAGGT
The DNA here is from genome assembly GCF_057460485.1 of Boseongicola sp. Classification (NCBI taxonomy): domain Bacteria; kingdom Pseudomonadati; phylum Pseudomonadota; class Alphaproteobacteria; order Rhodobacterales; family Paracoccaceae; genus Boseongicola; species Boseongicola sp. Next base: position 5,078 of record NZ_JBVCWP010000197.1, on the reverse strand, counting down.
ACGGCGTGCCAACCCCAATTATACTCTAGAGTATGCTCGCCAATTCATTCCGTTCGCGCGTGAGGAAGACCTGAAGCACTTCATCGATAATCTCGCGCTTGCGGGGCTGTAGAATTCAACCGGTTTCATGACAATATCTGAACGAGTTTTATCGATTGCGCATGACTTACTGATCCGTCGATACCGATGCCAATGGCTGCAATATGAGCAGTGCAGACTTTCGGTGTCCGCGCAGCAATCGGTAAAATGGGCTCGGTGCCGTCATTCCGCACCTGTGCGTACAACGGCAGCTTAAGATTAACGAAAGTCGCGGTTTTGGTTCATTCATTTGATATGACTACAACATCTTGGGCTATTGAACGGCTTATGGGGCGACGCACATAGCTGAGGATGCTGCGTCGCAGCGGTCCGGTTCGAGCCCAAACCTACCGTGCAGCTTTGTCGTCGAAACGTCAGCCGTCCATGGAACTCGGAGACTTCACCAGACCTGATGGTAAAGTCGCACAATTTCCTCTGCGGTTGGAATGCGCGGATTGTTTTGCGGCGAGCCGGAAGCAAGCGCCTGTGCCGCCATCAACTCGAACATCTCTTGCGTTGCGTTGTGTCCTAATTCACCGACACGGGGCACTTTCAAGTCTGCGTTTAAAGATTTGAGCCCTTGAACGAGGTCGTCACAGGCTATGGCGTCGGTGTCGCTGTCGTCAGCCCATCCCATGACGCGCGCGCATGTTGCATACCGCTCCCGTGACGACCCGATTGAAAACTCTGTGATTGCCGGCAACAGCATTGCGTTTGATAAACCATGCGCCACATGAAAATGCGCACCAATTGGGCGGCTCATACCATGTACCAAAGCGACAGAGGCATTGGAAAAGGCCATGCCCGCTTGTGACGCGGCAAGCATCAGAGCGGCGCGTGCTTCTTCATTTTCGGGGTCTTTGCAGGCAGTGCGAACGTGTTTGGCTATGGAAGACATAGCGGCAAGCGCGAATGCATCCGTGTAAGCAAAAGCTTTCCGGCTAACGTAGGCCTCAATCGCATGGGTCATACTATCGACAGCGGTGTCTGCTGTAATGCGCGGTGGCTTGGTCGTTGTGAACGTCCAGTCGATCAAAGCGGCAGTCGCGACGCATGCAAGGCCAGAAAGATTGTATTTCTCAGGTTGCTCAGTGTCTGTAATCACGCACCAGCGCGTCAGTTCCGATCCGGTCCCCCCGGTCGTCGGTATCAAGATTAGGGGCGGCCCACAGCGATCAATTTGGCAAGGTGCCTTGTAGTCTCGGACGTGGCCGGGATTGACACTCATGAAACTGATTGCTTTGGCGGCGTCCATTGGGCTGCCACCGCCCAGCCCAATAATACAGTCAAAATCGCCACTGCGCAGCGCTTCAAGGCCCGCGTCCACACAGCTATCGGTGGGATCCTCGACGACTTGATCAAAAACCTGCCAATGAATGGCAGAACTGTCCAATACATCGGTGACCGTCACGACATGCCCTAGCGCTATCAGATTTCTGTCTGTTACGATTAACGGGCGCGACAGGCCAAGTTGAAGTAAGACCTCGGCAACTTCCAGCGCGGCACCGCCGCCGATCCGAATAATACGCGGCGATTGCACCCTTCCAATCGCATCGACGTTCATCCGCGTACTCCTTGTCCCGAATTTCTGTCTCATATGGCTACAGCCATTAGGGCAAGAACTCAATTTTCTTGCTTTCGCGGGGTGTTGCGCGCTGACATTCTGGCAAGAAGGACTTGTTTGTCTTTATAGTTTCTTAGCGGGCCATCGTAATGATTGAAGCGGATGAGTGCTTTGAGCCCACTTTGACAAATCCTGCGCCGAGCACGAATGTCGACTTTCTAAGAATGTCGGATGGTTAAGGTGCTGCAGAAATGAACGCTTCAAACACAAATGTGCTGTCTCAGCCTTTAACTTTGCCTTGTGGCGTTGTTCTCAAGAACCGCATCGCAAAATCGGCAATGTCAGACTCCTTGGGCGATGGGTGTGGCGCGCCGACTGATGCTCAAGTTCGTTTGTATGAACGGTGGGCGGAAGGCGGATTGGCCTTGTCGATCATCGGTGAAGTTCAGGGCACTCCAAATTACGCAGAGAAACCCGGAAACTTGGTCCTCAATGCCCATTCCGATCCAGAACCGTTTAAGGCTCTGGCCCGCGCAGGCTCGATCAAAAATGCAAATCTTTGGCTGCAACTAGGACATGCGGGCGCAATGGCGGATGCGCCGATTAGTAACCGGATGGGGCCAAGCGCACTTGATTTACCGGGGCTGACATGCGGCGCGCTTTCCATGTCGGAGATCAAATATCTACCGTATGAGTTTGCGCGCACGGCAGTCCTCGCAAGAGAGCTTGGGTTTGGGGGGGGCGAAATTCACGCAGCACATGGCTTCCTGCTCAGCCAGTTTCTATCTCCGCTGTTCAACAATCGAGCAGATGCCTATGGCGGCAGTCTGGATAACAGAATGCGCCTTTTGTTGGAGACTGTTGACAGGGTACGCCGCGCCGTTGGTTCCCATTTTCCCGTTGGACTTAAGCTCAATGCTACGGATCAACTTGAAGGCGGTTTCCAAGAAGACGAAGCGCTGGCAGTTGTGGCCGCACTCGACAGTACAGACGTTGACCTGATTGACATAAGCGGCGGCACGTATTTTCCCGGCGCGCCATCCTCGTCGGATCGCGCAGGTTCTGGCCCCTGTTTTTCAAGTTTGCCGAACGCGCCCGGGCCAAGACGAAAATACCACTCATGGTCACTGGTGGATTTAAAACACTGAAACAGGCAAAGGCGGCCATCAAAGACGGAAAAGCTGATATTGTCGGTCTTGCGCGTGCGCTTGTCGTCGATCCCGACCTGCCAAAGAAATGGGAAAAAGGTCGCGCGCCTGATCCTCAGTTCCCGCGCTTCGATAGACCGCCGGAAGGTGGCGTGACTGCTTGGTATACGATGCAGATTACGCGGATCGCCAATGGAGAAAGCGACCTTTCACCGGCTGATCTTCCCAACGCGATCAAAGTTTACGAAGAAAGGGATCGTCAGCGCCGTAGGACTTGGACAGAGCATTTTGGGAGTTAGTCCAATCGTTGAAGCGGATATCGGAATGAGATCAACGAACGGCAGCTTCTTTCGGAGGCTGTGTGAAAACTATCGAGAGCTTTTACAAATGCCGAAAATTGCCAGATTTGGGCGCGCTCTGGTCGAACTGAACCATCGAATTAGCAACTCCCGAAAACGAGCGGCGCGAAATCATGAGGAATCCCGAGTTTTCACACAGCCTCTCCGCATAGTCGACGTGCACGCTAGTCGCAGCTTATGGCCGCTTCGAGCCCATTGCGAACCTTTTTGTGCGTGCTTTGTACAACTTGGATGCACTTTTAGCTTCGGTAGTTTGCCAATCCCGCTCTGGCCTAAGCCTTCATCGGAGTGAGGTCAAATGGACAGGAATGGTCGGTTTGTAATATTATGAGAGGCAAGCCATATCCTAGGAGTTCAAATTGATCCCATTGCAGGAACCATTTAGAGTCGCTGACGAAGCTGATGCTCACGAATTGGCTGATCTCGTCAACTTCGCTGGCGAGGGCCTTCCACTACATGTTTGGAGTGGGCTTGCCCAACAGGGTCAAGACCCTTGGGACGTTGGTCGTGTGCGGCAGGCAGAAAAGGCGCGCGATGGTCAGGTCGTAGTGGTGGACTTCGGAAACGGCGCGGTTGCGAGTCTGACGGGCTACACAATTGGCGCAGAACCAGAGCCAGTCGGCGATGACTTTCCAAGCCTTTTTCGCCCGCTACAAGAGCTCGAGAACAAGGCTCTCGAAAGTTGGTATGTGAACGTACTGGCCTGCTACCCAGAGTATCGTGGCAAAGGACATGGGTCGCGCCTTCTGAGCTTGGCGGAACAGATAGCACAGGACGAGAATGTCAATCGCATGAGCGTAATCGTGGCCAGCAATAATTCTGGGGCTAGGCAACTCTATGAGCGGCACGGATACGAGGAGATGGCAACACGTCCTTGTATCAAGGATGATTGGGAGACTGAAACCGAGCATTGGGTTCTGCTCTTGAAATCGCTTTGATGGGGCGAACGGAACCTATGGCCAACGACTTCGCAAATCATGCACGCAAGTATCGCGGTTACTCTGAAGGGCTTTATCCGGCATTGGCAGGTGACCCGTTTTACATGACTCTGGAAAAGCGAGTTTCTGATCCGGCTAAATCCAAAGAGGCCATGCTGCGTTACTATGACTACTCAATCTATGAGGCCGATCAGTTTGGAAAAATCGTTGAACCTGGCGATGACCCTTTTGGAGTGTCCGTATGGTCTGTCCCCCTCAGCGAGCAAGAGATGAAAGACAAGGCGAGGCAGAAAAAGCAACTGATCCAGCAGGAAATGGGGGATAGTTGTCTCGCGGCCTATGAAGAAATCAATGCGTTTATGTCAAATGCGGCGCAACCGCTGACCGCGGATGAGGATTGGTATTTGTCCATTCTTGGAATTCTGCCAGAGTACCAAGGCAAAGGACTGGGCGGCGACTTGATCAGACCGATATTAGAGATGGCAGATTCCGCGGGTGTCTCGACATTTTTAGAGACATTCACGCCGCGCAATATGTCGTTCTATGAGCGTCTTGGGTATACGACGGCAGGCTCATTTCTGGAGCCGGTAACCGAAAGTAAATACTGGCTCATGAGACGAACCCCAGTTCGGATTTAGTTAGGCGCGATCTTTCACTTGGCGAGGTCGGGTTTGTCCCGCAACTCGGTCATAGACCCCTCGGACCTCGCTGCGGTCGCGATCAATGCGGCTTTTCTGGCTGCATTGCAGCGCAACTCTTGGATCGATTGGCGCTGTCGATTTGCTACACAAACGTAGGACGCGATTTCAGTCCGGCCGCTCTGGGCTTGTCTTATGCTTTTCCCATCGATCTGCGAAGATTGAGCCGGTGCCCGCCACGCCAATTTTGGCGGGCACCGGCGGCGGTTGGATCGATATGGGTTTGGTCATAATGGGGCATCGTCAACTTATCGGCCCTTGCCGAAAAGGAGCCCCGCACCCCTGGTCAAGCG
>NZ_JBVCWP010000196.1:0-7112 GCF_057460485.1 Boseongicola sp. | reverse complement strand
GCTGGCTCCGTTAACCGCGAAACAAATTATTCCAAACAGAAACAACTGACCCGGCTCTTGCTGACAAGGCTTGGATTGCGGGTGACAACATGAACGACATCCAACTTGCCATTCAGCTCAGGTTCATTCTGTTTCGATTACAAAAGGTCAAGAATCATGAATGACAAGGATTGAAGCGCGATGACCTTTAATACACGAACGATTGTTAAAACCGCATGCATTGCACTCACGCTTTCCGTGACCACTGCTACTGTTTTGACAATGTCATCCACATCTGCTTTCGCAGAGCGTGGCGGGAATGGAAACGGAAACGGTCGCGGTAATAGTGGCGATCGAGGTAACAATGAAGGACGCAACGCAGAACGCGCATCTTCCGGCAACAACGGTCGGGGCCAACTCGCCCGCGAGCTACGTGGCTTGAATGCGGCCCACGCAAATTCCAATGCACTTGCAAACGCTTCACCCAACAGCATGCCTGGCAAGCTCAACATCTACAAACAGGCTCAAGAGGATTTTGCTGACGTCGTCGCCGTACGGGACGAAGCATATGCTGACTATCAACGCCTGGTCGGGTTGTCTGAAGCAGAAGTTGCCGCTGAGTTCCCTGACGGTGGATATGAGGACGCCGTCACAACCGCTGCCATCGCATATGACGTCGCAAGTGAAGATGCTGTCGAAGCCCAGATATCTTCCGAAGAAAGCCTGTCTGTTTTGACTGGCGGAAGGCAGTTGTCCGATGCAGCCTTGGCCGAATTGCGGCGTTTGCTGGACTTATAGGTCAATTTCGCGGGCGGCGTTAAAGCCGCCCGCGAAATAGCAGAAAATCGGCCGTATGGCTCTCACGACATCTTTGCTGCGACAGTTGCTAGTGTCTGGTTCGGGAAACAGCGCCCTTCGTTGCGGCGTGTCCAAACAGGTAAGACGCGGACCTTGCGGTCGTTGGCTGCGGCCGCGCCAAAGTTCGCTTCGATGAAACCGTTCAACAAACGATAGTTTTTTGGTAGGTCGTGAGCCTGCGCTTTGAGCTGATTTACCGATATTTTGCAAAAAGGCGCTCTATCTGCCAGAGGACGGCTGACAGTCGTTCGGGGTTCTCGCTCCATTTTTGCTTTCCGGCAGGAGCTCCATGCGTCTGAGCTGCTCGGTAATGAACTCCGCAGCAACGGGTGCCGCGCTTCCGGTGCTACGCTCTGGTTTGCGTAGGTTTGCGTTGGGAACCGATACTGTGATGCGCCGGTTATTTGCCGGATGGCACGCAACAATCTGCATCGCAGTCTTTGCCGCATCCTGCCAAGTACAGGCTCGTTTAGCCTCCTCAGTGCAGGGTTCCCGGTGTCGCCAACCGAATGCGCTGATGTGCCATTCTGATGGCTGCTCCACTCGATGGTTACTATGACTGACCATGTGCGTGCCAAAACTAATCTGCATATCCAAGAAATCCGGATTGCGTCGGCCGAAAAGCCTTAAATGAAACGGGGCATGTCCTCCAAGGAGCTCATTAGCCACGATGAGAAACTGGTGGAGAACGTTGCGGAGCTACTGGGGCTGCAGGCTCACATCTTGGAAGAGGTTCGATCTTGGTCACCGCAAGCCCTGCCTGGGGTGCAAACGCTGTTCAGAGGGGAGACATATGTTTCTCGAGATTTGATCAGCCCTACTGTCAGAGGCTGCCCATCTTGTCTTCGAGGCGATGTCACTTCTGATCAAATTCAGCCTGAGGGCCAAATGGTTATGCAGGGGCATTGGCAACTGAGGTACACCGAAATGTGCCTTCACCACAGTCAGCCTCTGGTCCCGCTTTGGAAGGTCGCTAACCTCTGGTCCAGATATGACTTTGCAACGCGCCTTCGTAAAATCGCGGATGACATCATGTCTGATCGTCTTTACCCGCCTATCCAGCCGATCAGCCCCTACGATTTTTGGCTGGGCGAGCGTCTTTCGACCGGTTCGGATGTGACTTGGTTATCGACGCAAGCCACGGATACTGCGGCTACGTTTTGCAGGCTTCTTGGGGCCGAATTGATACGGGTTATGCCTGACGTGGAATCCATAGAGGAACCGGCAAGGGCAGTCGGCTTCGATGTCGCGCGCAGTGGTCCAGAAGCAATACGCCAAGCCCTTCGTAATCTTTCCAGTGCAGCGAGCGGGCCACATGATGGCACACGCGTAGCTTTTGGTCATCTTTACAGATGGTTGGCGCATGATGCTGCTGATGACCCTCGGTGTGACGCTTATCGTGAGCTTTTGCGTGAAGTTATTCTTGAAACTTGGGCTATCCCGGCTGGTGAAGTTGTGTTGGGTAAACCCCTTCTTGCGCGGCGGCTCCATTCAGTAGCAAGCGCTTCGGAAAAGATTGGAAGGTCTAAAAAGGTGGCGCGTCAAATCTTAGAAAACGAAGGCATCATCGACAGCGACGATAGTCGACCTGATACTCGGTTGACGTTTGATGCAATCCACGCCGGTCCCACCCTCAAAAAAGCCCAGCGTTTGGTGATGGCAAAGGAGATGGCCAAGAGGCTTGGCGCTTCATCAGGGCAATTTGATGTTCTCGTTCGCCAAAGTGTCTTTACCCCGGCGCTTCCAGTTGGAGTTTCGAAATACCATTGGGACATAGCTGATGTGGATGCCCTACTTGCAAGTCTCACGGCCAATGCGGCGCTGGTTGATGATGACGATAGAGACTGGGTACCCCTTGGGATTGCCGCCGGACGTGCGCGCATTGACGTCAGCGTCGCGATTGATGCGGTCCGGACGCGGCAAATCGCTGTCGGCTTCCGAAAGGGAAAAATTGGTTACACAGCAATATGTGTGCAGCAGACCGAACTGGATGAATTGAGTTTAGACCGACCTGATTGCACGACTTTGTCTGAGTTTGGTACCGAGATCGGGTTGCAAAAGAGCGGCGCGATACTTGCGCTGTACTAAGCCGGTCACATGAGAGCGACGGGCCTTTACAACCCGAAGACGCGGCGAACGGGCCTCTACGTGACCGATGAAGATCGACAACTCTTTCATGCTCGGTTCACGACGCTGAAATTACTTTCGTCCGTGGCTGAAATGGGAGGTCATTCTCTTGGGCGCAAGCTTACCGCTTTTGGAGTGCAGCGCTTTGCACCAGATGGTCAGGATTTCGGATCTATTTATCTGTTGGAAAATGCCCATGATGCCCTGAAGCGGATCGTAAGTAGGTGATACATCATATTTGGCAGAAACACCGCCTGCGGCAAAGGTGGCGCAAAGCATGCGTAATTGGGCTGACCCTGCACTTAGGTCGAGCTCCCGTTAAGATCACAGAATGACTGTGAACAAGGGAGACAGAGAATGGAATACTATGTTGGATTAGATGTGTCGCTGCGGTCCTGTGCGCTTTGCATCGTCGACGGCAAAGGCAAAGTTCATCTCGAACGAGAACTGCCATGCGAAGTCGAGGACATTGCCGATTGCCTTGAAGCTTTTGAGCACCCCGTTGAACGCGTTGGTTTCGAAGCAGGTGCATTAAGTCAGCATTTATACTTTGGCTTGCAGTCATTTGGTTTTGACGTCGTTTGCATGGAAGCACGTCAGGTGAGTGCCGCGTTGTCTGCGATGCGAAACAAAACTGATAAGACGGATGCAAAGGGCATTGCTCAAATTTTGCGGACAGGTTGGTTTAGCCCCGTTCACATGAAGAGCCGGGAGGCCCACGGGCTGAGGGCGCTTTTGAGCACCCGAAAAGCGCTGCTCAAGAAGACTATGGATCTGGCCAATGAGGTGCGAGGGTTGTTGAAGATCTTTGGAGTTCGCTTGCCACGAACGGTAAAGCACGGGTCTTTTGATGCATTGGTGCGACCTATGATTAAGATGGATGACGTTCTTGCCCATGCGATCATACCACTGCTGGATGCACGGACTGTCTTGTTCCAACACTATCTTGAGCTCGACAGACGCGTGAAACGTGCAGCATCTCAAGATGATGTTTGTATGCGCATGATGACCATACCGGGTGTTGGCCCGATTGCAGCACTCACTTTCAAGGCCGCCGTCGATGATCCTGGCCGGTTCAGACGCTCGCGCACGGTCGCTGCGCATTTTGGGCTCACTCCGAGGCGTTTCCAGTCGGGTGAACATGACAATCCGGGTCGAATATCAAAGGCCGGGGACAGAGATGTTCGCGCAACTCTTTACGCTGCTGCCAATGCATTACTGATGCGAACCATGGCAGGATCACAGATTAAATCTTGGGGCATGCGATTGATGCGCACCAAAGGCCGTCGACGCGCTGTTGTCGCAGTTGCCCGTAAACTTGCCGTTCTGCTTCACCGTATGTGGATCGATGGCAGTGAATTCCGTCAGGAACACGTTGGAGGCGCGGCATGAACAAGTAGCCTACCAATTAACCTGACGGGATCGTCCAATCCGGACGAGGTTCGTGGATGAAGCCGAAAATGTCTGCTGCGCAACTTGAAGCGCGCCGGAAAGCGGGGCTCTCCACTTCCATTCCGACACATGCATGCAGCGGCGCCCTTTCGAACGCCAACACAGACTGCGAAGAGAAGCGTGACCCGGATATACGATCCCTGATCATTCAAAAGAAGGAAAACGAGCTTGACCCAGACACCCAATTAGAGAAACGGACATTCGCTGCAGTTTGCACAGAGGTCTGCTGAGCGGACTTAGCGAGCCTTCGCTGCGGTTGCTCCAATGACCCCTTTGGACAAGCACTAATCTGCTCCGGTACTTGACAAACCTGAGGTCTTGATCGCAGACAGGCGCGCGCTTTAAAGCAAGCCGAGCTGTGACATTTTCAGCAAATGGCTGTTGTTGGCGGTTTTGTATCTCACTTGGCGTTATGCGCCCGACTCTCCTGTGGGCCATTGCCGGGGCGTAGTTTGCTGCTCTGTCATCTCGGATCTGCGGCTGGCGGCTGACGAACGCTGGGCATAAAGTGTGAGGAAGACGCCGAGACCAACCAGAGCGCAGGCGAAAATTTTCCAACCATCAACCGTCTCCCCCAGAAAAGCTGCGCCCATAATCAGCGTGACGATTGGAATAAGCGCTGTCAAAGCCGCCCCAGCCGAGGCTCCTAAGTATTCTGTTGACTTTGTGAATGCAAATACCGCCAAAGCACCAGTGAGCGCACCTTGGTAAATCGCTTGGGCTGCAATGTCGCGCACCGGAGCCTGCAATATTTGCCCCCCAAAAAACACAAGATAGACCGGCAGAAACGACAGAGCTGATCCGACGGCAACGATCGCGGTTGCATGAAGGGCGGGGAGATTGGTTTTCCGCACGATGATGACATAGCTCGCCCACATCCCACCCGTTATTGCGAAAATGAGGTGCCCGAAGGAGGCCTGCCTCAAAGTCAGCAGGTCCGTGAACAGCGCGGTCCCGGCCAGCACCGCCAGTATCCCTGCGATTTTGGCCACCCTCATGTTTTCGCCCAGAAAGATCCACCCAAGAATGCCAACGAACACAGCCATGAGACCTGGATTGATCGCCCCGGCGTCAGAGGCAGGCGCAAACTCAAACCCGAAGGACAGCACCATTATGTAGGGCGCGCCATTGCACGTGACGAGAGCCAGAACACCCAAGACGCCCAGCTTGTCCATCGCCCACCCGCGTCGCCAGATGACACCGACCAACAACAAGGCCGCGATGCCAAAACGCAGTGCCGCAAGATCGAACGGCTTCAGGGATGTCTGAACGCCAAGCCGCAACATGACGAGAGATCCGGACAATACCGCGACGGCGATGCCGCCCCAAAACAGGCCTGACAATAGGGTCTTCGTTGATGCATCCACGTCTGTTCTCCTCAGTTGAGGGGAAGTTAGCCCTGTTCATCACATTAGAAAAACGATACATTCTGGACTTATGAATGAGATATCCTCACCGTTATTTTCTAATGATGCTGAGCCAATGCGGACGATTAGCCTCGACATGGCGCGCACATTTGCGGCGATTTGTGACACAGGGAGTTTTCGATTGGCCGCAAACCGCGTCAATCGCTCCCCTTCGGCTGTCAGCTTACAAGTTGCAAAGCTCGAAGAGCTCCTGAACTGTGAGCTGCTGCACAGAGATGCCCGGAAGGTCACGTTGACCCAAGCAGGTGAACAGTTTTTGGGATATGCCCGTCGCCTGCTGAGCCTGAACGATGAGACGCTGTCAAAATTTCGCGGGTCGACACTTTCGGGACATCTGCGGCTTGCTGCACCGCATGATTTGGGAATATCGACGGTTCCCGCGCTTTTGAAACGCTTTGCCGTGACGCACCCGAACATATGCGTCGAAGTCAGACTGGATGCATGTGATGCGGCTCAGGACCTTTTTGGGTCTGGAAATGCACAGGTAGTCTTTTTCAGTGAGCCGAATTCTAGGATACGCGCTGCGCGCAAACTCTATACGGAAGAGCTTTGTTGGTTGCAAGCGACAGATGGTGCGGCCGTGCAGAATACGCCTCTGCCAATTGCTGTTTCGGAAAAGGGGTGTTCGTGGCGGGATGCAGCACTTGCCGCGTTGGATCAGGCAGCAATCCCTTATCGAGTGGCTTATTCGAGCGACACATCCGCAGGGCAGCTGGCGGCGGTGCGGGCTGATCTTGCAATTGCAGCGTTGCCAAAAGCAATTGCAAAGAACGATGTTTCACTTGTTTCGTCGGAACTTGGTTTGCCAAGCATCGGTAATGTGACGACCTTTATGGCACACGACGATAGCAAGAACGCAGTTGCCTTTGCCGCGCATGTTGAAGCGCATCTGGCAGAATCTCCGTATCGTTGATCAGATTCAAAAAACCAAGCGCGCCTTGGCTTCCCGCTATCCACTGCCCATCAAGCACCGAGAAACAGGATCGAAAAACCGGTTCAAACTGCCCGCTCTGGTGCTCGAAGCACATTGTAACGCGACGGAGTGAAGAAGCGTCCGAAGTAAGGGCGATACTGCTGCGGATCGCTGAGGCGGCCTGTAAGACACGTCAGGTCAGACACCGCCAAACCTGCCATTCGTGCGCTGCGCAGCATTGGTTAAAACGGGCTCGGAGCTGCCTTGCGGCGATGCAGCGGGTCGAGTTTGGACTGCGTTCCGGAAGCAGACATTCCTGAGGCGCAGATAATTCACCCGTTTCAGCAGGTTGTATT
>NZ_JBVCWP010000195.1:0-7158 GCF_057460485.1 Boseongicola sp. | reverse complement strand
GGCCGCATTGAAATTCTTAAAGAAAGCAATGCGTAAGCATGGTCGACCCGAGGTGATCGTCACGGACCTGCTGCGCTCGTACGGCGCTGCGCTGACGGAGATCGGTGCCGCAGACAGGCAGGAAACGGGCCGCTGGCTGAACAACAGGGCGGAGAATTCGCACCCGCTGCCTGACAGTGGTTTGCTTGCAAACCATGAAAAGGGGCCTTTTCGACGACGAGAACGGGCCATGCTTCGATTCAGGCGCATGCGAAGTTTGCAGAAATTCGTCGCCGTTCACGCTTCCGTCTACAACCACTTTAATCAGGAACGCAGCCTCTCAAGTCGAACTAATTTCAAGCTCAACCGCGCCGCTGCTCTTGCTGAGTGGCGTGGTCTCTGCGCGGTATAAGGGGCAGCTTCACTGTCCTTGCAGGGATTGGTTCGAATTAGTCTGGCAGCACCGGCGGTAAGCCTTTTGGATTTAAACTATGTATCGGGCACAGGCGTGAGTTCATGTGCATAGTCAAAGCCATGTTGGAAACTAAGATTATCCCGGATTTCTTTGTCGTTGAAGGCACCGAAGGAGGGACCGGTGCTGCGCCCTTGGAATTCGCCAATCATGTCGGAATGCCGATGATCGAAGGGCTGACATTTGTACACAACACTCTGCGTGGCATGGGTGTGCGCAGTCAGATCGAACTGGGTGCTGCGGGCAATAATGTCAGCGCGTTCGACATTGCCCGCACCCTGGCCTTGGGTGCAGATTGGTGCAATTCGGCGCGCGGATATATGTTTGCAATTGGCTGCATCCAGGCGCAAGCCTGCCATACCAACCGTTGCACCGTCGGCGTCGCAATCCAAGACCCTATCCGCCAGCGTGCGCTTGATCCCATCGGGAAAAGCAAACGCGTCGCCAGCTTCCATCGCAATACACTCGCAGCTTTGGGCGAAATGACCGGCGCGGCTGGTCTGTCTAGTCCTGGAGAGTTTCTGCCGCGCCACCTGATGATCCGCCAGGCTGACGCCCAGATGGTGACTGGCGACGACGCTTTCGCAAGCCTTGAGATAGGGTCATTGTTGAAGGAGGGCAAAGATGATTCCGGGGGATATCTAGCGCGCTGGTCGCGCGCAAACGCCAAACAGTTTGAACCCTCGGATTGAAATGAAACAGGCGAAAAGTGTTCGCCGTCACTTATCTTTGAGATGCCGACTACTCAGCGCATTCGCCTTGTTGTGATAGGCATCAAATCCGATTTGCTCGCGTAGATCAGCAAAATCCAGGAGGTGCTCTTGCGCCGACCGACCAGCTGCGAGGTCCGCTAGGGCAGCATTCATCGCCTTCATCGCGGCGGATAGCAGCGTCAAAGGATACGCGGCAATTGAATATCCCAACTCAACAAGCTGAGCCGGCGGCAGAATTGGCGTCTGTCCTCCTTCCAGCATATTTGCCATGTGAACGCCGTCGATGGAACTGCAGATAACGGCCATTTCTTCCGCCGAATAAGGTTCTTCAACGAATAGAATATCGGCGCCGATTTCGGCAAACGCCTCGGCGCGAGCAAGGGCTTCGTCAAGCCCGTGCTCGCGGCGCGCGTCTGTTCGGGCAAGGATCAAGATATCATGGCTAGCTCGCGCTTCAACGGCGGCGTGAATGCGTTCGACGGCCTCAGAACGACTAACGACGCTCTTTCCTTGGGTATGGCCACATCGCTTTGGGGCAACTTGATCTTCGATCATGACAGCAGCGCATCCCGCGCGAGCGAACCCGGATACAGTGCGCATTACGTTCATCGGATTGCCGTGACCAGTGTCACCATCTACGATCATAGGGATTGTAAGCGGATGCATCGCGTTACGCGCTTGATCCAGGACTTCGCCGTAGCTCATGAGTCCAGTATCAGGCGCACCTAGCCGCGAGGCGGAAGCCCCGAACCCTGATAAAAAAGTTAGATCAAAACCAGACTGTTCAATCAGTCTTGCGGAAAGCGCATCAAAGCAGCAAGGCATTGTGATTAGATCGCCTAGCGCAATAAGAGCGCGCAAACGGTCTGCCATCGGGTTGATAATTGACTCAGGGATGTGCATCTCCATATTTGGACAAATGCGGACACATGTTCATATTGTTAATATTCCGGACAAAAATGGACTGAGTAAACTTTCGGGGGATTTCTCCTAAAAGAGTGCTTTCAAAATATGTGAAGTTAGGATTTGGCACAAGCGCCAAGAACGGTCGACTACCGTATCGATCCAAAGGGTTTCGTACCCCACGTCTCACTATTTTTCTTTGTCGACTGGATCGAAAGCCACAAAAAACTGATGCGCGCAGTAGACCGCCACAGCGCCAAAAAGGAAGGCCCAGAATGGTCCTCCGTTCATGTACTCAAAGATGGCCCAAAGAGCACACCCAGCAACTACAAAAATGCGCCGCCAGAGCGGTACGAAAAACGTGGACTGAACGTTAAAGGCGTTGAATTTCGAGTGTTTGTTCTTTGGCATACTTTTCGCTTTCTCGTCTATTGCGCCCACAAGAGCGGTACCAACTGAAAATTATCAACTTGTTCTGTATGCTCCGAACGCGTGTCAAGAATCTAGCGAACAATCCTTCTCGACCCCGAGTGCGGAATGAAGCGCTTCCAGAAGATGCCAAGTTTACAGAAATTTGTCGCGATTAAAGGGTCAGTTCACCACCATTTCAGTCAAGAAAGAAGCTTCAACTTGTAAGGGGCATCTTCAAAGACGACTTCACAGCCATTCTCGCCAAGTGGCACAGTGTCGGCGTGGCATAAAGGGCCGCTGCACTGTCCATGTGGAAGCTGGTTTGTATTCGTCTGAGGGCACCGAACACAACGCACAGCAAAGCCGGAAAAACCGCCGGACTTACGCCCTCAAGGGAAGGTGCCGGTATAGCCGTGTTTTTGATCCATCTCAGGGCGAGCCCTCACCAACGGGGTATACTTGGTTCGGAATTGCGTGAATTCCCTTTGCGGCTTTTGCATTTGTCGGAGGGAATTACACGACTTTTCGATGCTGAGGGGGACGGGATAAATGAAAGTCAAAGAATACCTAAAGATCGAAAGCGCTGCAGATCTAAGTCGATCTGAAGTCGGACGATTAGGAACTGCGGTGCTATTTATCGTGGCCGTGATGATTTATGCCGGATCAAAATTCGCACATATTGAACAGTCACATCTATTGGTCGCAGCCGCAGTGGTTGGCGCATACATGGCCATCAATATTGGTGCCAACGACGTTGCTAACAATGTCGGGCCAGCGGTTGGTTCTTTTGCGCTGACGTTGACCGGGGCAATTTTTATTGCCGCCATCTTCGAGGCGGCAGGAGCGATCATCGCCGGCGGTGATGTGGTCAGTACGGTCAAGAAGGGCATCATTGATCCCGCCGACATTGCCGACCCGCAAGTCTTTGTCTGGGTCATGATGGGCGCACTGACCGGTGCGGCGATCTGGTTGAACGCCGCCACATGGCTAGGCGCGCCGGTCTCAACTACGCACTCGATCGTTGGTGGAGTTATGGGCGCGGGCATAGCTGCTGCAGGATGGGATGTAGTGAATTGGGAAGCGATGACCAAGATCGCAGCCAGTTGGGTGATTTCTCCTGTTACCGGTGGAATTATTGCCGCTGCGTTTCTGTATTTCCTAAAACGCACTGTGTTTTTCAAGGCTGAGCCGGTCGATTGTGCACGGAAAGTTGTCCCTTTCATGATCGGCATCATGGTTTGGGCGTTTACGACCTATATCGCGCTTAAAGGCATTAAACAGATCATCAAGATCGATTTCGCTAATGCGGTATTAATCGGCCTCGTTGTTGGACTGGTGTCTATCATCATTGTCCGCCCGCTGATAAATCGCGAGGCGCCCAATCTGGAAAACAATCGGGAAGGCGTGAACCGGCTGTTCACCATCCCGCTCATCATCTCTGCGGCGTTGCTAAGCTTTGCTCATGGCGCGAACGATGTGGCCAATGCCGTGGGGCCGCTTGCCGGCATCGTGGATGCCCTTACTGTGGGGGAAGGCGGAAGCCCCAAAGTGGCGATCCCTTTGTGGGTCATGGTCATTGGCGCGCTGGGTATTTCGGTCGGTTTGGCGCTTTTTGGACCAAAGCTGATCCGAACGGTGGGGTCTGAAATCACCGAACTGGATAGGTCACGCGCGTTCTGCATCGCGCTTGCTGCGGCAATCACCGTGATTGTTGCCAGCCATCTGAAGCTTCCGGTGAGCTCGACCCATGTAGCTCTTGGCGCGGTATTTGGAGTGGGTTTCTTGCGCGAATTCCTTGAGCTTCGCGTCGGTAAGGTCGTGGAAGACGTCCTGCATCAGCATGAAGGTGAACCAGATTTCGCCAAAGCCGAAGAGGTTCTGATGAACTTCCAGAATGCTCCGCCCGAGGAAAAACAACGCATTCTGAAGGAACTTCAGAAAATGGGTCCCGAGGCGGTCATCAATGCGGCTCAACGCAAGGAGTTGCGTAAGGCGCTGAAGCGGCAATTAGTAAAACGATCATCTCTTTTTAAGATCATATCTGCCTGGATCATTACCGTTCCGGTTTCGGCGATAATGGCGGCGATGTTCTACTTTGTTTTACGTGGAATGATGCTTCCATGAGGAGAGCAGAGCGATAATGAAAAGGCTTCTTTTACCGGCAATCCTTTTGATCTTGTCCTTCGGTTTCTGGGCCAGCAGCGACTTTCAGGAGATCGCTGCTGGCGTGGCTATCTTCCTTTTTGGCATGCTTATGTTGGAGGATGGATTTAAGCTGTTCAGCGGCGGCTTCCTGGAACGGGTATTGGAGAAAGCTACGGGCTCAGTCGCCAAGTCGGTGGGATTTGGTATCCTTACGACGACAATCATGCAATCCAGCTCGCTCGTTTCGGTGATTGCGATCTCGTTTCTATCCGCCGGGCTCATCTCGCTTGTAGCCGGGGTCGGTATCATCTTTGGCGCCAATATCGGCACTACGACCGGGGCCTGGCTGGTTGCCGGGTTTGGCTTGAAAGTCAATATTTCTGCCTACGCGCTGCCGATGTTGGCGATCAGCATTGTTTTGGTTTTCCAGAAGTCGAAATACCTGCGCGGAATGGGTTACGTGCTGGCTGGTCTTGGCTTCCTGTTCTTGGGAATTCATCACATGAAGGAAGGCTTCGAGGCCTTCAAAGATCAGTTTGATCTCACTCGATTTGCGATGACCGGATTTCTGGGACTTGCGGTCTATACCTTGGTTGGCGCTTCGGCCACTGTGGTCATGCAATCAAGCCACGCGACTATGGTGTTGATTATCACCGCTCTGGCCGCTGGCCAGGTCAGCTACGAAAACGCGCTTGCTTTGGCGATTGGGGCCAACATTGGCACGACAATCACAGCGATCATCGGCTCGTTTACGGCGAATTATCAGGGCAAACGGCTTGCTTTGGCACATCTTATCTTCAATCTGGTTACCGCCGGTGTAGCGCTGATTTTTATCGGCCCGATCCGAATTTCCGTCGACTATGTAAGTTCCGGTGTTGGCATCTCCGATACCGACTACGCCCTGAAACTGGCGGTGTTTCATACCATATTCAATGTGTTGGGCGTCGTCCTTATGTTGCCGACCCTTCGACGTTTAATCACGTTTCTGGAGCAAACCATTGTCCAGCCTGAAGAAGATCTGAGCCAGCCGAAATACCTTTCTGAGGCGGTCGACGAGTTTCCGGAGACCACTCAGATTGCGATGCGACGAGAAGTTCAGCATCTTTATGACAATGCAGTGGAACTGATCGCGCATGGCCTGAACCTGAGCAGGCACGAGTTGTTTGGGACCCGAGATATTGCTGCGACTGTCGCGGCCAGCAATAAGCCGATCGAGATCGATATCGATGAGCGCTACGAACACAGGATCAAAATCCTCTACTCTGCGATTGTCGAATTCGCCACTCGGGTGGGCGCGAAGGATATGCCTGCGGACGTGATGGATGATATCTATACAATGCGTGATGTTGCGGGGCGAATTGTGCGGGCTGTAAAATCGGTGAAACATCTGCGGCGCAACACCACGCACTATACTGAAACACCTCAGGGCGTGATTACAGACCTCTACAATGGTCTTCGCGCGGAAATCGGCCGTATCCTCGTCGAAGTCCATAAACTTGAATTGGCCGATCCCGAAGATCGCTCGAGCCTATGGCTGGATCAGGAACGTATTCTGGTCGAAAAAGACGCGCAGGACACAACTGGCAACATCGAATCTCTCATCCGCGACCAACTCCTGAGTGCAAGTGCGGCGACATCATTCATGAATGATTCAAATTATGCCTACAGCACGATGCGTGATCTGCTTGACGCCGCGCGCGCCTACTACATCGAAACCGAAGACGCAATGGCTGAAGTCGAACGGATTTTAACACTGGAAGACGACGAGTTGAGCGAAGTCGCGCCGCAGCAGTCTTCTTGAAAAGCATTGTTACATCACCGTTTCATTTTCCGGCTATGCATATCTGAACACTGGAGAAAAACATGAAACTTGGAAAGATCACTGAGAAATTGGACGACTACTTCAGTCGCCTAGAGGGCGGAAAAGCTAAGAAGATCAAGCCGTCGCATGTGGAGAAAGTGATTGCAAAACTTCACACAAAGCAACGTCTGCTGAACGAGGAACTTCTAGATGCGGAAAATCCGTCCAAACGGGATCGCCTTGAGAGCAAGCTTACGACGGCGCGCAAACAAATTGAGCGTGCGGAATGGCTATTGGCGAAGGTCAGTTCCTAGTCAGACTTTCAATTTTGGCGATTGTCTGTAGCGCGTCAACCACCTTGTCCGGGAGTGACAACCACCATGGCGGGCTTTGAGGCCGCTGGGTTTGGCGTGTCGTTCGGTGTTTTGGTTGGGTTTCTCCTTCGTTTTGGTTGTCGCTGGCGCTTCGGCCTGGGCCCTCTTGTTGGAGGCGGCAGCACGCTGACGGAAGCTTTCAGCATTCATTTCGAGGATGGTCGCGTGGTGGACGAGGCGATAAATGGCGGCGACGGTCATGGCCTTGTCGGGGAAGACCTGATCCCAACCACTGAAGGGTTGATTGGCCGCGATGGCGATGCTGCGGTATTCGTAACGCCGGGCGATCAGTTCGAAGAGGACGCCGGTTTCGGCCTGATCCTTGTGGGCATAGGTGATGTCGTCGAGGATGATCAGGTC
>NZ_JBVCWP010000194.1:0-7201 GCF_057460485.1 Boseongicola sp. | reverse complement strand
GAGGGCATACCGTTTGTGCTGTTGCCTGAATGTCAGACCACCGGCGGATATCCTCGTATTGGCACGGTACTGCCGTGCGATCTTCCAATCGTCGCACAGGCGACCGCAGGAAGCGCTTTGTCCTTCCGGTTCGTGGACCACGCGACGGCGCTTCAAACACATAAAAGCCCCGAGCAAATTCTTGCCCAACTGACCACTTCAACCCGGCCACTCGTCCGTGATCCACGGGCCATACGCGATCTTCTTGCCTATCAACTGGTTGGAGGGGTGGTGAATGCCCTTGAGGATGACAGGATGGAGTAGAGTGGCGCCTAAGCGCCGTCAAACCGCAAGCCGGGGTCCCTCAGTTGACGCGGCGCATTGTGCTTTTTTTATTTCGATAGATTTTTCTACCTGTGCTCAGCCGTTGGCAGGGGAAAGCGAATGGACGTGCCCGACCCCAATCCGGCCTCGCACT
Source organism: Boseongicola sp. (assembly GCF_057460485.1). Taxonomy (NCBI): domain Bacteria; kingdom Pseudomonadati; phylum Pseudomonadota; class Alphaproteobacteria; order Rhodobacterales; family Paracoccaceae; genus Boseongicola; species Boseongicola sp. The sequence goes on along the minus strand of NZ_JBVCWP010000194.1, from coordinate 6,744 downwards.
AAATCCGCCCACGATGCCGCGGGACAAACGTTTTGCAAGTCGCCGATACGGCAGCGGAACAAAAACTGCCGGACAGATTGTTGTCGTCACAGCCCCCGGCTTGGCGGCCCAGGGATGCCCTCATGCATTAGATTTGGCTAAAAGAGATCGACAGAAAGGCCGCCGCTCGGACGCCGTCTATTGGTCGAAGGTTGGTGTTTTCCCGGATAAGGCTGGTCAAGTGCACCATCCCGCCGCACCCCAGCACAATGCAGTCAATGTCGTCATCGCGTTCCGCCGTCACGACTTCGCTCAGAATGCGCTCAGCCGCCTCTGTCGGCTTATTTTCGATGTCGAGAACCTCCACGCCGCTTGCCCGAACGCGGGCGCAATGTGACGCGAGACCATAGGCTTGAATGTTTGTCTCCAGAATGGGCACGGAGGCCTCGAGCGTTGTTACGACCGAAAATCGGGGGCCTCCGATGGCTGCAAGATGATACGCGGCTTGCCCGATACCGATGACCGGGCAGGATGCAATCTTGCGCGCTTGTGCAAGCCCGGTATCGTCGAAGCACCCAATAATGATCGCGTTGGCGCCATCTTTTGCTGCCTTCTCAACAAGTTTCAACATTGGCGGCACGGCGGCGATGCCGTCTTCCACGCCCTGAATAGAGACTGGGCCGTCGTGGGATGTCAGGCCCTTGATTACATGCCCGGGTGCAGCCTGGCGTGCAGCTTGCAACATTGCCTCGGTCATTGAGACGCTGGAATTGGGGTTGATCAGAACAATCATACCATACCCTTGCCAGCATCCGTTCCAGCCTTGGCTTTTCGGCGCGAACTGGCCCAAGCGAGCAGCAGGAATATCCCAATCATCAGAAGGGAAAAGACCGTCGTCAGCGTCCCCAATGCATAAAGCACTGGTGTCGTGACATTGGTCGTCATGCCGAAGATCTCCAGCGGCAGCGTGTTGTAGCTTCCAGACGTCAGAAGCGTGCGTGCAAACTCGTCATAGCTGAGCGTGAAACCAAACAGCGCGACCCCGATAAGCGATGGCCCTATGATGGGGAGAACTACAAAGCGCAATGTTTGCCACGGCGTTGCGCCCAAATCACGGGCCGCTTCTTCGTAGCTTTTGTCAAACCGGTTGAAGACGGCGAACATAATCAAAAGGCCAAATGGGAGCGTCCAGGTCAGTTGCGCGCCGAAGCCGGATGTGGACCAATGGACCTCGAAGCCGGCCTGACTGAACCCAAGCCCGACACCAAGAGAGATGAGGATCGACGGGATCACCAGCGATGTAATAATCAGATAAAAGACGACTGTGGAGCCGGGAAAGCGTTTGCGAAAGGCGAGACCGCCCATCACCGATACGACCACGGTGGTGACCATGACCATCAGACCAAGGGCAAAGCTGCGGCGGAAACTGCCCCAGATATCACCCACGGCCTGTTGTTCGAAAAGGTCGCGGAACCAATGGAAGGACGTACCGTTCATCGGGAATGTCAGGCCTCCGCTTGGACCTTGAAACGACAGAATCGCGATCGTGATCGTCGGCCCATAGAGGAACAGGAGAAACAGAGCGAAGAAAGCTGCCAGAAGGTAGAAGGATCGAGATCGTGGTTCCATCAAAGCTCCTTTCGGATGTCGACGAAGCGCAACAAAATGCCAATGACGATCAAAACGGTCGCCAGCAAGACAACAGCCGTGGCCGAAGCCGAGGGGTACTGAAGCAGCGCGATATCGTTTGAGATCAGGCGGCCCACGTTGGCCGATTGCGAACCAGACATGAAGCGCACGGTGATGAAGTCACCCATCACCAGCGTCACCACAAAGATCGTACCGATCATGATGCCAGGCTTGGTCAGCGGGATGATGACATTCCACAGGATTTGCGCGCCTGAGGCCCCGGCGTCGCGCGCCGCTTCTATCAATGATTTATCGATCCGCATCATCGTGTTGAAGATCGGGACCACCATGAAAAGGGTATAAAGATGTACAAAAGCAAGGATAACCGCGAAGTCACTGAACAGGAGCCAATCCAAAGGTTCGTCGATGACGCCCCAGGATATTAAAGCTGAATTGGCGATGCCGTTGCGGCCCAGAAACGGGATCCACGAGATCATCCGGATGATATTCGAGGTCCAGAATGGGATGGTGCAGATCAGAAAAAGCGCGATTTGCCACGTCAGGGTGCGGACATGGAACGCGAGGAAATAGGCGACTGTGAACCCTATCGTCAGCGTGATGGCCCAGGTTATCAGTGCGTATTTGAAGGTATTGAAAAACACCCGGTAGGTAACGGGGGACCCGAATAGAAATTCGTAGTTCTCCCAGACGAAGGCCGGGATAATGGAAAATTCGGTCGCGCGCCAAAAGCTGACAACGACGATCAATGCAATAGGGAGCACCAGAAAGATCAGAAGAACCGCCAGCAATGGCGAGACCATCAAAAGGCCGCTGAGGGCGTTGTTTTTTGAAAGACGATCCATGGAGTATCCGATGCAAGGGTCGGGGTGCGATGGGAGGGAGCCGCACCCCGAGGCCGCTAAATTATGCGGCGATGAACTCGTTCCACTTGCGAACCATGTACTGGTTCTCGTCCATGACCGAGTTCCAGCAGGCAACGGCGCCCATACGATCCTGGAAGGACCCGCCATCGCGGACCTCGCCTGCCTGCGCCAATGCGTCGCCGAACGGTGAGGTGATAACGTCGGTCGCTGCTTTGCCTTCGAACCAGAAGCCCCATTCGTTTTCGGACATGTAGTTCTTGGACGTCTCAGGAACGGCAGAGTAATACCCCTGACGCATTAGGAAGCCGCCAACCCAGCCATCAAGGTACCAGTTGATGTACTCGTATGCTGCATCGCGCTCGAGGCCAGTGAGGGCGGCCGACAGACCAATACCGCCGCCCCAGCTGCGATACCCTTCTTCAAGGGGCTGGTAGACGCAGGGGATGCCTTTGGATTTAACGGCTGTAATCGCAGGCGACCACATGGACTGGATGACCACTTCGCCGGACGCCATCAGGTTAACGCTTTCATCGAACGACTTCCAGAAGGCGCGGAACTGACCGTTCTTTTTGGCCTCGGTGAAGATCGCCATCGTCAGGTCGATCTCTTCTTTGGTCATATTTCCTTTATCGGGATAGGAGTACTCGCCCATCGATTCCACGACCATTGCCATGTCCATGATGCCGATCGACGAAATATCGAGGATCGAGGCTTTGCCTTTGAATTCAGGGTTCAGAAGCTCGGACCATTTGCTGATCGGGCGGTTAATCAGATCGGGACGAATGCCCAGCGTGTCAGCGTTGTAGATCGTTGGGATGAGGGTCATCCAACCAGATTCTTCCTGAACAAAGTCCGTCCCGTTTGCCCCTGACGTGAACCCAACAGAATGCGGCGCAGTGCCCTGTGCGATGGTGCTTTCAGGCGTGAGTTTACCGCTGCGGAAGATACCGACGATTTTATCGTAGTTTTTGATTTTCGAGGTGTCCATCGCCTGCAGATTGCCGGTCGGCCAGACCTTTTTGCCAATCCAGTATTCGATGTCGGCAATGTCGAAGCTGTTTGGCTGGGTGGCCGCGCGTTGGGTGACGCTGTCGGAATCAAGGGCCGTCATTTCAAGCGTGAAGCCCAGGTCTTCTTTCACTTTTGAGGCGACTTCGTTGAGGTTCGACACCCCCGTGCCGAACTGGCGCAGGGTGACGTCTTTGATGTTTTGCGCCCAGATCATCGGTGCGCCAAGTGTGCTTGCACCAACGGCCGCCACGCCAGTCTTTAGTAGGCTTCTTCGTGTTAGTTTGGACATAAGTTCAACTCCTTGTCGGTAATTTACATCGTGAGTGTGTGAAGGTTTTCTTGATCCCAGAGCAGACCGATTGGCTCGCCTGGGTTTCGAGGTTTGGCGAAAAATACGTCATCGGGCAGTAAAGCGGTCACTTCCTGATCCCCCGCTATCCGGGCGAGAACGGACACATGCGTGCCCTGATATTCGACGGCCGTGATGTGGGCGTCCATTTTGCCGCTTCCGACGTCCGTGAGACGAACTGCATCCGAGCGCAGCGCGTATTTTCCATCCGCCAGGGCGATGACGTTGTGGCCGCCCATGAACTGCGCAACGAAGGCGGTCTTTGGGGCGTTAAAGACCTCGCGTGCTGGGCCGGCCTGCTCGATGACGGCATTGTTCATGACGACAATTTCATCTGCCAAAGCCAGGGCTTCGTCTTGTCCGTGCGTGACGTGCAAAAAGCTGATGCCCAGCTCGCGTTGTAACTTTTTCAGCTCGCTCCGCATGCGAATTCGCAGAAATGGGTCAAGTGCGGACAGCGGTTCATCCAAAAGAAGCGCCTGTGGTCGGGTGATCAGGGCCCGCGCCAAGGCGACCCTTTGTTGTTGTCCGCCGGAAAGCTGATCCGGCAGCCGATCAGCCAGCGCAGAGAGGTCGACAAGCTCCAGCATTTCACCCGCTTTTTTCGCACGTTCGCCGGGATCAATCCCCTTCATCTTCAGGCTGAAGGCAACGTTCTCGGCCACGCTTAGATGGGGAAAAAGAGCATAGTTCTGAAACATCATCGCCGTGCCTCGCTTTGCCGGCGGCAAGTGCGAGATGTCCTTGCCACCAAGCAGGATGGAACCATCGGAGATGCTTTCGTGACCGGCCATCATCCTCAGCGTAGAGGACTTGCCGCACCCCGAAGGACCAAGCAGACATGTGTATGAGTTGGGCTTGAAGTGATGGTTGACCGCATCCACCGCAACGGTCGCGCCGTAGCGCTTGGTCACTTTCACAAGTTCCAGATCATCGCTGAGCGCGCTCATGAGTTTCTCATCTTCATTCACCAATCACGCACGGCTCAAGGTCAAAGAGGGAAGGATTCGCGCGCCTCCGGCGGGCCGAAAACCGAACATGATGGAATTTGAAGCGCAAATTTCCAAGCTTTGGTGAAAACTCGGGCACAATTTTGTATACAATCTAGAATCAAGTATTGAACAAAATTCCACCGCTTGAGGCTCCGTCCGTCCTCTGCAATGAATGGCTGCTATGAGCACTGCCGCAATCACACCGACGACAAAGAAACGCACTTTGCAGGCGGATGACGTGGGAACGGCCCTGACATTGGCCATCCACCAGCACCGAATTGCACCGGGGACTAAGCTGGGCGAGGACGAACTTGGCGAGGTGTACGGTGTTTCACGCACAATCATTCGCGCCGCGCTGCGCTCGCTTGCCCAAAACCACCTTGTAGAAATCCACAGAAACCGCGGCGCCTTTGTTGCGCAGCCCTCGTTGCGCGAGGCACGTGAAGTTTTTGAGGCGCGCGAACTGATCGAGCCGCGCACGGCGCACAGCGCGGCGGCCCGCGCCACCAAATCAGACATCAAGCGTCTGAAGAAGCACATTGCGAACGAACACGATGCCCTCGCCAATGCCGAAAACGGCGCAGCGCTTCACCTGTCGGGACAGTTTCATATCGAGATCGCGCAGATTGCCGATCAATCGACAATCGCCGGTTTTATCGAAGCGCTTATTGCGCGTTCATCGTTGATCATCGCGCTGTATTGGCGGCGCGAAAGTGCGTTGTGCGAAAAGCACGCGCATCACGCTTTGGTCGAAGCAATTGCAAATCGTGATGGGACTCTGGCCGAAGAACTGATGCACAGCCATCTCGTGGATTTGCACTCAGCGCTTGATTTGCGCGAACGCGCAATCCCGATGCGCAGCCTGAAAGAGGCCTTGTCGTTGTGAGAATACGAACGATGAACCTGAACGATCTTCGGATGGTTTTGGAATGGGCGCGGGACGAGGGTTGGAACCCCGGGATCGAAGATGCTTCCGCTTTTATTGCGGCGGACCCCAAGGGCTTTTTTCTGGCCGAAGTGAAGGGCGACATCGTGGCGGCGATTTCGGTCGTCAACCACGACGCCAACAACGCATTTCTTGGGCTTTTTATATGCCGTCGGGAGTTTCGTGGGCTGGGCTTTGGAAAGGCGCTTTGGGACGAAGCGATGTTGCACGCAGGCGGGCGTTCCGTGACGCTTGAAGGTGTTCCGGAGCAGCAAGGAAATTATGCCAAATCCGGGTTCGTCAGTGTCGGAAAAACGGTTCGCTATTGCGGAATAATTCCGGGCGGAGATGTACGCGGCCCGACGCTTTCAGATGAAGGTATCGACCGATTGATCAAAGTCGATGAGTTCTCAAACGGATATCCTAGGGCTGCCTACTTATCTGAATGGTTCAAGCCAACGCCCAGCCGGAAAACCATTATCCTAGGGACCGATCCGGACCGGGTGGCCTACGCCACGTTTCGCAAGTGCGCCGAGGGCGTGAAAGTTGGGCCGTTTCAAGCGTTTGATCGCGATCAGGCGACAGCACTTCTTCGCTCGCGCCCATTTGTGTCGGGGAGCGAAAACACTTTCATCGACATTCCGGAAAAGAGCAAAGCACTCACTGATCTTGTAGTTGAGATGCAATTTAAACCGGTCTTCGAGACCGCGAAAATGGTCAAAGGATCGCCCGCAATGACGCAATTTCCACCCTACAGCGCCGTGGCCAGCCTGGAGCTTGGATAGCGCGCTTTGCATCCTGCCGTCTTCGCCAATGTCTTGGCTGGGCGCAAAGCAGCCATCTGATCACAGTGGTCGCAAACCCTGCCCCTTCTTCGGCGCGCTTTGGTTCGCTGAGCCTAGTCGCCGCCGCCATGATTGGCGCAGATCAACTAGACTTCAGATCACATCATGAGCGCTTTGCTGACCAGACCTT
>NZ_JBVCWP010000193.1:0-7249 GCF_057460485.1 Boseongicola sp. | reverse complement strand
TTCGTCCGGCAAAACGTCGAGCAAATCGCGCACATCGCCGGGGTGGACGCGCACGTTATCGACCTCGGCTTTACGGATTTTGCCCAAAAGCATAGCCACACCGTTGATATAGGGTTCGGCCCCGATGATGCCGACATCGCGATGGGTGGCGGCTTGGTGGACCATGTGTTCGCCGCCGCCAAAGCCGATCTCAAGCCAGACCGGCTTATCGCCGAAAATCGCAGGAAGATCTATGTTGGTGCGACCGGGGTTTTCGGCCCAGTCGACGGCACCGGGCGACAGGTGAGTCAGGTCCTTCAAATAACGTTTCTGGCTGTCACGAAGGCCCTTGCCTTTGAATCGGCCGTAAAAGTTGCGCCATGGAGCGCCGGAGGGATGCTGATCGGTCATGGGCGGCGGGTGCCACCGCCCACTCGAAAGGTCAAGTCAGTCGTAGGTGACAACTTCAATTTCAATGCCGTCGCCGTCATCGAAATAAAAAACGTCGTCCCGGCTCGTAGTCGGTTTGGCGTTTGGTTTCGCCCTCCTGGCAAGGACGCGTTTCCCGGTAGTATCAAGGTCATCGAGGACCGCCGCCCAATGGTTGACCCAACGAACCTTGACGTAACTTTCGTCATTTGGTGCGGGCGTTTTGGGGAAGGTAAACGGCGCAACACAGGTGTTGTTCGTGCTGAAATGAATGGTTTAGGCGGTTTCCACCCCGGCGCTCGCCCATCTGATTTCCCAGCCAGACACGCGGCCCAACCATGCGGCGCTCGCCTGTGGGTCCGAAACGATCATGTTGATGTGTTCCAGTCGTGCCTGCGCCATTGCTTTGGCTCTTTTAGATGCAATGTCTAAAGGCCGGCCACGACCTCAAGTTTACTTGAGGTAAAGAGATTTCATCCGAGCGTATATTTTTGCGTTAGAGTTCTGATTTAAATACCTTACTCTCGCACTTCTTCAGGGCGAATACCCCAGATCCTGCGCTTCTCGACCCAGCCGCGGTTACCTCCCGCCACGATCCGACACCAATCGAGATCGCAGGAATCTAGCCGCGCAATTACACCCGACTGGGCCATGGCATTTACCGGGCTTTCCGGATCGGGTTTGATAAAAAGTGGTGTCGCGTCTCGCTCGATGATCACGTGCCGCACGCCTGATAACAGCGAGTAATGCACCCAGCCGCCCATGCCGTCACGGTCGCGCACGCGGCGCCAGTGGCCGTATTCTGCGGTGACCTCCAGCGGCATGTTGCGTCGTGTGAACACCCAGTCGATCCGGTGGCTAAGGGACGGCCCGCGCCGCACGTTACTTTCTTCGGCTTTCAGCGAAACGAAGCGTGGCATCGGAAGGTTTGTGACCGGGCCGCGTTCGGCTGCGGCAGCAGAAAACGCCACCAGAAAGGCAAGCCAAAGGCCAGCCGCGGGGCCAAGGATTTTGTGTCCGCTGGTCATACTGCTCTGTCCTGTTTTTAGCGCGCTCTTGATAAGCGTCTCTTGTGCCTCAGGTCGTTCCTTGCCACTTTGACAAAAAGCTGCGGCTTATGGAAGGTCAGAGATCAAAATGCCAAACAAACGCCTGAGAGTTGTTGTGACGCGACGCCTTCCCGAAGTGGTTGAGGCGCGCTTGTCAGAATTGTTTGAAACGACGTTTTCTGCGGACGACAAGCCGATGACGCGCGATCAGTTGGTTGCGGCTGTGCGGTCGGCGGACGTTCTGGTGCCGACGATCACCGATATTATTGACGCAGGCGTACTGGCGCAGGCCGGTGAGCAATTGAAGCTGATCGCGAATTTCGGGGCAGGGGTCGACAATGTCGACGTCGCCACGGCGCGACAGCGGGGCATTCATGTATCGAACACACCCGGCGTTCTGACGGATGATACGGCCGACATGACGCTGGCGCTTATTCTTGCAGTGACGCGGCGCATCCCGGAAGGGCTTGCCGTCATGCAAAAGGGCAATTGGGACGGCTGGTCCCCGACGGCGAACCTTGGTCGGCGCGTCGGTGGGCGTCGGCTTGGGATCCTGGGCATGGGGCGGATCGGCCAGGCGGTTGCGCGGCGCGCGGCAGCGTTTGGCATGGAGGTCCATTACAATAATCGTCGACGACTGCGTCCCGAGGTCGAAGAAGAATTGGGCGTCCGCTATTGGGAGAGCCTTGATCAGATGGTGGCGCGGGTCGATATTCTGTCGATCAATTGCCCGCATACGCCTTCGACGTTTCATCTGATCAACGCGCGGCGGCTCAACTTGATGAAGCCCTCGGCGGTTATTGTGAACACGTCGCGCGGTGAAGTGATTGACGAGAACGCGTTGACGCGGATGCTACGCTCGGGTGCGATTGCCGGGGCGGGCCTGGACGTTTTCGAACACGGTCACAAGATCAATCCACGCCTGCGTGAGTTGCCCAATGTTGTTTTACTGCCCCATATGGGGTCCGCGACGGTCGAGGGGCGGATCGAGATGGGCGAGAAAGTTATCATCAATATCAAAACATTCGCGGATGGGCACCGGCCACCTGATCTGGTGGTTCCGTCGATGCTTTGAGCGGGCGCACGGCGCGGTGAGATTTTTGCTGTTGTGTTTGGCGGCCTGTCTGGTTGCTGCCTGCGCCCGACCGTTGACTCCGGCTGAGACTGCTTTTGCACAAGACCTTTTCGGACCAACGCTGAACACGGCCAAGGTTCGGATTTTGTCGGCACCTTATGGGGCGAAAGACGTCGACGAGCCTCGGGTAATGCGCGGAACCGAGAGGGCGTGTGTGCGCAGGCCACAGCCCCGCGGCGCCCAGCCTCCGCAAGCCTTTGCCCTAGGAAACGTCGTTCATTTCAGCGGCCCCTTGCAGGCGCGGGACATGACGTTGGCCTGGCCGAAGGCATTGAGATTTCCGCAAGGTTTGATCTTCGCTCATGAATTGACCCACGTCTGGCAATGGCAGAACCGGGCCTGGACCGGCTATTCGCCGTTCCGTGCGGTGGCCGAAGGCATCGCTTTGCCTGACCCCTACTTTTCGGCTTCGGGCGAGGCGCCGGTGTTTTTCGCATTCGGGTTCGAACAGCAAGCGGCGATGGTTGAGGACTATGTTTGCTTCACGATCGCCAATCCCACGCATCCGCGACGCGCCGCGTTGCGCCAATTGCTTGAGCCGGTGTTTCCTGTAGATGCATTTGATGCGGCGATTGATCGGCGCGGCTTATTGCCGGACAGCTAGGGAGCCTTGCGGCAGAGTATTTTCCCAAAAGACGCATCAAAACCATTGGCCCGGCTCCATCCGTCCAAGGTCAAGAAGTCGGCGAGAGCGTCAATTGAAGAGCATTGAATTTTCCCAGCGGAAGGTGTCGATTTTAAAGCGGCGTGCCGGGTTGCTTTTAAGCGTGTTGGCCGTGCGGAACGAGACCACGGCGGCCGTTAGATTGAGGTACCGGGGCAGGCTTAGGGGCTGCGATATTCCATTGGCCATATGTGGTCGTTGCAACGTGTCAGGTCTTTTTCGGTCCGCACAAGGGCGATCCGGTCAATGCGACCCCGGTCATTAAGGATGTGTTCTTCAAACCGCCAGCGCAAGCCACCATAGAAATCCAGTTGGCAGCCGGTGACAGAGCCATCATTGGATTTTCGCGCCAGGGCATAATAGCCAGAGCAATCCTGCACAGCGTCGGCGAGGGACACTGCGTTTTCGGTGCGCCAAGATCAACAGGATCGATGTCGATCACATAGGTCAGCATGGAAAGTCGGCGTTCTTCAGTGTGGAAGCTTAACATTTCGCCGACGGACCGTGTTTCCGAAAACAGGTAAAAGAGGAACTCGGCGTTATAGCCGTCGTAGACCCAAGATTTATCGGGAAGCGCTGCGACAGATGGATTTATGATTGCTTACGTCACGTTCGGCCCGCGTGTGATTTGGCGGATGCGGATGACGCTTTGGGCCGTTTTACCAGGTACCAGAAGGTCTGCAGGTGCGACCAATATCAGGGTGTGAAACCCCGCTTTCGGGTGGCGTTCAACGGTTTGCTGCAACGTCGCTTCGTTCTCGGTAATCAGGATCACCACCGGGCCATCTGCCTACCTGATAGCCGGACTTTTCTGTGCGTCGCGAAGGGAGGCAAAGCGCATTATGGCCGGGGTTGTTGCAAGGATCGCGGCACGATGGTGCGGGCCCTCGGACCTTGGCAAGCGGGGGCGGGCGGTGTAGGGGGCTTGTTGATCCCTTTATGTCGGAAGTGCCCCTCGAGATGACCACGCCGAAGAAGCTTTTTATCAAGACCTATGGTTGTCAGATGAACGTCTACGACAGCGAGCGGATGGCGGAAACCCTTGGCCAGCAGGGCTATGTGGCGACGGATACGGCGAATGACGCCGATATGATTTTGTTGAACACTTGTCATATCCGCGAAAAGGCGGCCGAGAAAATTTATTCTGAACTGGGGCGTTACCGGCCATTGAAGGATGCCAACCCCGATCTGAAAATAGGGGTGGCGGGCTGCGTTGCACAGGCTGAAGGCGCCGAGATCATGGCCCGTCAGCCGATGGTCGATCTGGTGGTGGGGCCGCAGTCCTATCATCGTCTGCCCGAGTTGGAAGCCAAAGCGCGCCGCGGGGAAAAGGCGTTGGATACGGATTTTCCGGAAGAGGATAAATTTGAGCATCTGGCGGCGCGACCCAAAGCAAAGCGTGGTCCAACGGCGTTCTTGACGGTGCAGGAAGGATGCGACAAGTTCTGCGCGTTCTGTGTTGTGCCTTACACGCGGGGGGCCGAGGTCAGCCGTCCTGCAGAGCGGGTCATGAGCGAAGCGCGCGATCTGGTGGAGCGCGGCGTTCGCGAGATCACATTGCTAGGGCAAAACGTGAATGCCTATCACGGCCATGCGCGCGGGCTTTCAGGATTGATCCGCGATCTGGCGACAGCCGGCGGGTTGGAGCGTATTCGCTTCACCACAAGCCATCCCAACGACATGCAGGATGATCTGATTGCTGCGCACGGCGATTGCGAAAAGCTTATGCCTTATCTGCATCTTCCTGTGCAGTCCGGCTCCGACAAGATTTTGAAGGCGATGAACCGTAAGCACACTGCAGAAAGCTACATCAAACTAATCGAGCGTATTCGCGGCGTGCGCCCTGACCTATTGTTGTCCAGTGATTTCATCGTTGGCTTTCCGGGAGAGACCGAGGCGGATTTCCAGGCGACGCTCGATCTGGTGGAAACTGTCGGCTACGGACAGGCCTATAGCTTTAAGTATTCGGCGCGCCCCGGTACTCCGGCGGCTGAACGCGCAGAAGTCGACGGCGCAGAGGCCGACGAGCGATTGCAGCGATTGCAGGCTCTTTTGACGCGTCAGCAAAAGGCGGCCCAAGATGCGATGGTCGGGCGCGAAGTGACGGTGCTGTTTGAAAAGCCGGGGCGGTTGCCAGGCCAGATGGTTGGAAAATCCGAATATCTTCATGCGGTACATGTGACATCAGATGCGGTGGCGCGCGGCGATTTAGCCAAGGTGCGGATTGTTGAAAGTGTGCGCAATTCGCTTGCCGGTGTGGTGGTCTGACCGGGACATGCAAGCCCCGGTCCTGTTAGTGAATACAGCAATCCTTGCGCGGCAATCATCAGGGCGACGGCGCCAAATATCTAGTGCCAGTCGGTCAAAAGCGCGCACTTTGCTTTGCCGAAAGTTGTACTGCTTCCTAAGCCCCGCCCTTCAGATTTTCTCGGCCAGTGTGGTCAGGATACGGGTCCAGCCGCCTTCATGGTTCGTGCGGCTTTCGTCGGATTGAAAGCGCACATGGGTGAGACGCAGGTTGGTGCCACCTTCTGCGTCTTCAAAGTCGATGGTGACAGTGCTGTCTTCAACGGGAGACATCGGGGATTCCCATGTGAAGGCTAGGCGGTTGGCACGATCTATTGTTTTGTAGGTACCTGCATGGGGCAGGTCCTGATCTCCGGCACGCATTATCACAAGAAAGCGCCCGCCTTCGCGGGCGTCAGACGTGGCCTTTGGGACCGTCATATCGGGGCCCGGAATCATAAATTGCGCAAGCATCACCGGGTCTAGCCAAGCATCGAAAAGCTTCTCCCGATTGGCTGGAATAAGGCGTGTGATTTCAAGTTTAAGGTCCGTGGCTTGATCAGTCATGAATGTCATCCTTTGTCATCAGAGTTTCCAGTTTCTCCAAACGCAGTGCCCAGATCGATTGCAGGTCCTTGAACCAGTCATGGATGCGGGAAAGGCGGTCGGGGTGCAGCTCGATCAAATGCTCCCGCCATTCGGTCCTGCGGCTGACAAGTCCTGCGCTTTCCAGCGTCTTGATGTGTTTGGACACGGAATTGAGGCTCATCTCGAAGTGTCGTGCCAGGTCGGTCACGCGCATTGCGCCGTGCTGCGCCAGAAGCGTCAGGATGGCGCGCCGCGTGGGATCGCAAGCGGCTTTCAGAATTACCGTAAGGTCCGTGTCATCATCTCGTTCAACCATATGGATGAATAAAGCGATTCGATTCTATCAGTCAACCCGTTGGATGAATGATTGTGGGCGCGGCCCCTCTGTGGGCACAACCGCTTCGAAACGCCATATTTCGTGATGATCGTGCAAATAATGGCGAGATATGCTTGCGTGTTGGGGAATCCCTTGGCAGCATAAGGCTAGGAAACGAGGATTTATTACGGAGTTCGATTATTTGGCCATTAGTGCGTTGACCCCGCCGACCGTATCCGTAGACGCCCCAGAGACGCGTCTTGAGTTCCCTGATAACCGCCTGCTGATCGATCTCTTCGGAGAGCTCAATCGCAACCTAACACACATTGAAGACGTTCTTGATGTTCAGCTTGTGCATCAGGGCAATCAACTCGTGGTGTTTGGTGAACCGGCGATACAGGCAAAAGCTGTTGAGGTGTTGAACGCGCTTTATGCACGCCTTGAGCAGGGCAAAGAAGTGGCGCGGGGGGACATCGATGCGGAAATCCGCATGGGGGCATCGGCCAGCGGGACCAGCAATCGCGCCGGCGATCAAATGGAGCTGTTTCAGGGCGGGCGCGTCGAGATCAAGACGCGCAAGAAGCTGGTCGAGCCACGGACTGTGGCACAAAAAGCCTATGTGCGCGCTTTGTTTAGCAACGAATTGTCTTTCGGGATTGGTCCTGCGGGCACCGGCAAAACCTATCTTGCTGTGGCGGTGGGCATAAACATGTTCATCGGAGGCCACGTCGACAAGATTATCCTCAGCCGGCCGGCGGTGGAGGCGGGAGAGCGGCTTGGGTTTTTACCCGGCGATATGAAAG
>NZ_JBVCWP010000192.1:0-7287 GCF_057460485.1 Boseongicola sp. | reverse complement strand
TGACTTGAAGAACTTGAGAGAACCGCCACAAGCTCTAGCCCTGCTTGGGTTTTTCTGAGGAGCGGTGCACCACTTTCGCCGCCCGCGACTGCACAAGCCACCGTCACGAGGCCCTCTACACCATCGACAACCTCACAGGCCCGTTGCCGCGGCGGCGCCGGCGCACCAGCACGCCAGCTAACCAAAAAGAGTGTCTCGCCGACTTCGGCTTCACGGCCCGGTAAAAGCGCTTTGCCAACCGGTGCGGGCACTTCGGCGCCCAGCGTGAAGAGCGCCATGTCGAACCGCAACTTCCAACGGTTTTGCGCTAGAGGCTGCTTGAAAAGCGGATGCATAGCGACGTCAGTCACCCTGAAGACCGGGCCGTTTTTCAGCGCCCCGGGACGAAACAGGATCTCTGCGTTGGATACGTCTTCGGCATTGCGCAACGCGCCAATGCAATGTGCAGCCGTCAACACATGGCGCGGCGAAACGAGCGCCCCGGAGCAAGTTTGATTGGTCGATGTGTTCTCGAGCCGGCCAACTGCCGAAACATCAGCCCATGCAGGTGCGGCAAGCGAAGTGGCGAGGACCAGATGTGCAAAGAAGCGCAAAACCATCGTCATATGGTGGTCAAGCGGCACGGTCTGGTCAAGGCGCTAGGGCTTCACGAATTTCGCGCCGGAATCGCCCCCAGAAAGCGCCAGACCATTGCCGCCCCCGACAGACAGACGTCTCGCCGTTGTCGTACCGGCGTTCAAAACCGCGTCCCCGGATGCCATCATATCCATCAGCTCATCCAGCGGTTTTTCAAGGTTGGTTCCCAGAGAGACCTTGCGACCCCGGATCATCGCCTTGGCCGAAACCACAGAAACGATTTGCGGCTCGCCGTCAACGTCCGCGAAAACCGGGGCTCCGCTGGAACCAAAATCCACATCGCAAGACAAGACCAACGCTCCATCCCGACGGGCCAACACGTGGCATTCTTCCTGTAATGATAGGCTGTTTTGACGATCATGCGCATAGGACACAACACCAACCGAAGCGCCCTTGCGGGGGCGGCTTGCAGTTTTGAACGGCTGAATATGCGCAAGGCGAATTTCGCTAACAAGTTCAAGAAGCGCCAGATCGTTCGCGACGCTCAGCTCTCCGCCGGGGCCATTGTATTCATATCGCGGATGGACAACCGCCCGCCGCACCTTGCGCGACGCCGAGGCCCTGCCGTTGCGCCATCCCGCAAGGAACGTCACGTCGCGCGCCTCGATGTCCCCCCCGGTGCGTTGATCAATCATGCAGTGAGCAGCGGTCAAAACCAACCGAGGCGAGATCAATGCGCCCGTGCACATGCCGCCATAGCCGATGTTCAAACGTCCGACACCCTCCCAACCGCGCGCTTCATAGGCTGTCATAAGAGCCGTCAATCCGGTTGCCGCATCGTCTTCGTCAGCCGACACAGATACTGGCGCTGCCAAAGCAATCGCCAAAAACAAGGCTTTCAGACCATTCCCCATCGCGTCCCTCCTCGACCCATCTTCTGCTTAGATTGCCGGTTGGACAAGATTATGACGGAGAATTGTTATCTTAGGTTGGGAATTGCAGGCGCGCCCGTGTTGGATTGGCTAAACGCTGGCGGCTTTGGCCCCCCTGTCGCCCAGTCCAAAAGCTCGACCGTATGCACAATCGGGATGTCCGTGCCCGAGCCGATCTGCATCATGCAGCCGATGTTACCCGCCGCGATAACTTCAGGCGATTTGTCTTCCAGCGTCTTCACCTTGCGCCCCTTCAGTTCCTGAGAAATCTCGGGCTGCATGAGATTGTAAGTCCCTGCAGATCCACAACAAAGATGAGAATCGCGCGGCTCGACGACCTCGTATCCGACCTTTTTTAAAAGATCCTTCGGGTAGGTCTTGATCTGCTGCCCGTGCTGCAGCGAACACGCGGCGTGGTAAGCCACGCGCACCTTTTCAGCGACGCCTTCAGGCAAGTCCAGCTTCATCAGAACTTCCGACACATCCATCGCCAGGTTACTGACCCGTGCCGCGTCCTCGGCCATCGGGTCATTGCGGAACATATGGCCATAATCTTTAACGGTCGTGCCACATCCGGAGGTATTAATCACAATCGCATCCAATCCGCCCGCGCGATCCTCGGCCATCCAGGCCTTGATGTTTTTCGCCGCCGCGGCGTGGCTTTCGACTTCTTTGCCCATGTGATGCACAAGCGCACCGCAACATCCCATGCCTTCTGCCACGATGATTTCACAGCCAAACCGTCGCAAAAGCCGGATCGTTGCATCGTTGATATCGGTGTTAAGCGCACGTTGCGCGCAGCCGGTCATCAGCGCCACCCGCATCTTCTTTTCACCTTTGGCTTCAAAGGTTTGCGGATCGTCGTTGCGGCTAACAGGGGGGATGACTTTCGGCGCCATTTCCAACATCGCCTTCAGCCGGGCATCGGGCATAAAGCGCGCAAAAGGCCGACCCATCTTGGCGCCCAGAAGGGCGATGCGGAACCGTGCCGGATAGGGCAGGATTTGCGCCAGCGTCCAGCGCAGGAGCCGCTCGAACAGGGGGCGCTTGTATGTCTTTTCAATGTGCGCCCGCGCATGATCGACGAGGTGCATATAATGAACGCCCGAAGGACAGGTCGTCATACAGGCAAGGCACGACAGACAGCGGTCGATATGTTTGACCGTTTTCGCATCCGCAGGTCGGTCATTTTCCAGCATATCCTTGATGAGGTAAATGCGGCCGCGCGGGCTATCCAGCTCGTCTCCCAGAACCTGATAGGTTGGGCATGTCGCGGTGCAAAACCCACAGTGCACGCAGGATCGCAAAATCTCGTTTGATCGCTTGATCGCGGGAACCTTCAACTGTTCTTCAGTAAATGTCGTCTGCATATCAGGCGCCCCCGGCGAGAATTGAGATATTGAAAACAGACGCCAGAAGGGCAGCGATGATCGCAACAGTCATGCGCCCCCAAATTGTGGTATCCGGAAGAAATCTCAGAAAGGGCAGCAAAACAAGCGCCCCGGCCGCAGCCCCAAGAAGGATCGGCAGAACAAACGTTGCAATGCTTGGCTCCGCACCGGGCAAGATTAATAAAAGCCCGAAGCAACCCGCGGCAACCGCTCCGGCAAGCCGCCAGTCGGTCAAAAGATAGCCCACGATAAGTGCCCCGAAAGCGGGCATCGCAATGAACGCAAAGGTTTCACTTTCCATCAGCCCATGATCCCGGGGTTTAGGATGCCACGCGGATCAAATTGTGCGCGTAGCCCTGTCGCAAGCCCCGCCAAAGGGGTGGCTTCGGGTTGAAAGACCGGCACGCGCGCTTTCAGCGCCACGGGGCCCTTCACAAGTGTTGCATGGCCTCCGACGACTTGCATGTAACTTTGCAATGCCGCGTGTAAACGAGCGGCGCCTTCAATAGGATCGTCGGAGATCGCGGCAAGTTGAGCCTCGTCGCAACCAACCCAGATAAGCCCCCCGCCCCAATCCAAAAGCGCGTCGCAGCCAAAGTTCGGCCAGATGCCGGTCTCCAGCATTTGCGGTACATCGCTTGCTTTGATCGCAATTTTCCAGATGCAGGTCTTGTCGGCAAAAGCATCAACATCACGCACCGCGCGCCAGTCCTCTTCACCGCCCATCGCCATATCTGCCGCACCGAATTTTTTCAGAACGCTCTGCAATTGCGCACCGCGATAGGCGACCGAGTTCTCAAACCCTTCCAGACGCAACCTGACCACAGACCCCGCCCCATCATCGACCCCCGGCGTCATCGCTGCCCCCGAAACCTCGTAGGGCGAGCCCAATGCTGCGGCCATCGCTGCCACTCCGTCGCTCAATGACAGCCCATGCAAGGATACAACGCCCGTTGCATCGTGCTTTGGCAAAAGCTTGAAGCTCACTTCGCTAAGCACACCCAAGGTGCCATAAGACCCAGACAAAAGCTTAACCAGATCATAGCCCGTCACGTTCTTCATGACACGACCACCGTTCTTCAACGCAACGCCACGACCATCGACGAAACGCACGCCAATCAGCGAGTCCCGGCAGGCGCCCGCCCGCAACCTGCGCGGACCCGAGACGTTTGCCGCCACCACGCCACCGATCGTCGGCGTGCCATCCGCACCAAGCATGGGGCGATGATCCATCGGCTCGAACGGCAGCATCTGCCCTTCTTGCTTTAACGCGTCTTCAATTTCGGACAGTGGCGTGCCCGCGCCCGCAACAATTGTCAGCGCGCCCGGCTCATACAGCGAGATGCCTGATACGCGCGCAACAGACAGCGGATCGCCGGCGGCTGGCGCCATTCCGCGCGTGTTGCCCCCCCTGATCGAAAGTGGGCCAACCGCGTCGCGGACGGCCTCAGACAATTCAAGTTCTGTTGTCGGCTCAATCACGAGGCCCGTCCTTCTTCTTGGTGGAAATACTTTTGGGGTATTGGGGGCAAATAGCCCCCAAACCTTATCTTATGCAGCTGCCTCTACTTGCACGCGCCGGCTCTCGCTGCTGGCCAATGGGAACACTTTCGCCGGATTAAGAAGCCACGCGGGATCAAAGACGTCCTTCACCCGCATCTGCACCTCAAGATCCTCTGGCGCAAACTGCACATTCATCAGATCGCGTTTTTCGATTCCGACACCATGTTCGCCCGTTAGGCAACCGCCGACTTCGACGCACAGCTTCAGAATCTCAGCGCCCATTTCTTCGCAGATTTCAAGATCACCCGGTTTATTGGCGTCAAACAGGATCAGCGGATGCATATTGCCATCGCCTGCGTGGAACACGTTGCCCACTTCCAGGCCGAACTCTTTCGACAACTCACCGATGCGCCGCAGCACATGGGGCAGCGACGAAACGGGGATTGTCCCGTCAAGGCACATGTAATCGTTGATCTGACCCATCGCGCCAAAGGCCGATTTTCGGCCCAGCCATATTCGACCCGCTTCGGCCGCGTCTTTGGCTTCGCGCAATTCAACCGGATCGTGCTTGGCCGCGATCTGTTTGATCAACCCTAGCTGTTCGTCAATCTCGGACGGAGAGCCTTCCACTTCGACAATCAACAGCGCTTCGCAATCGGGATATCCTGCCTTCGCGTGACGCTCAACCACCTCAAGAACTTTGCGGTCCATGTATTCTATCGCTACCGGCAGGACCCCTGCCTTGATGATATCGCTGACACAAGCTCCTGCAATCTCGGCACTTTTATAGCCGATCAGCACCGGACGCGCGCCTTCGGGTTTTGGCAAGATCCGCAATGTCGCTTCGGTCACAACACCAAGCTGTCCCTCGGACCCGCATATCAGACCAAGCCAATCATAACCGCCTGCATCCATATGCGCGCCGCCAATATCAACGATCGTGCCGTCCATCATCACCATCTTGACCCCAAGAAGGTTGTTCGTCGTCACACCGTATTTCAGACAATGCGCCCCGCCTGAATTCATCGCGATATTGCCCGCAATTGCACAGGCAAGCTGAGACGAAGGGTCTGGCGCGTAAAAGAAGCCATCGCTTTCAACGGCGCCGGTCACGCTTAGGTTCGTGCGCCCGGTCTGTACCTTAATGAAGCGGTTGTCGTAGTCGGTCTCGATCACGCCATTCAACCGCGCCACACCCAAAATCACCGAATCTGCCGTCGGCAAGGCCCCGCCCGCCAGCGAGGTTCCCGAGCCGCGCGGCACAACTGGAACGCCTTCCTGATGACAAATTTTCAAGACGGCCGAGACCTCCTCGGTCGAAGCCGGAAGGACCGCACAAAGCGGAGGGCACTTGTATGCCGTCAAGGCGTCGCATTCATAGACACGCGTTTGGATCTCGTCATCAATGACAGCGTCTTGTGGCAAGACGTCCCGAAGGCGCGCGACAAGTTTGGATTTAAGCCCCAAAACACGCGGATCTGGCTTTGGCATTTCCATAGAAATCCTCCCTTCGGATCAATTGGTAAATTTTTATAACCAATTTTCCAAACTATGCAAGCAATTGTGATTGGCGCCGTTCCTCGCCGGCCTTCACTATAGGGAAATGAAGGCAATAATCACAAATTCTCTTCCTTTTGTTTTTGCGTCAATTCTCATCGCTGGACCCGTGCCTGCTGACGATGCGAAAATCGAGGACGCCTTGGCGCGGGACAGCGGGTCAGATTGGACGTTTTCAGTCACTCTGCGTCACGCAGACACGGGCTGGGACGACTACGCCGACGGATGGCGCGTCGTGACCCAAGACGGCACAGTGCTCGGCACGCGCACGCTGTTTCATCCGCACGTGGACGAGCAACCCTTCACGCGCTCGCTGTCAGGAGTGGAAATCCCGGAGGCAACCGCACGCGTCTTTATCGAGGCCCGCACCAACGCCGATGGATGGGGCGAGGCGCAGCTGGCTGTCGACCTGCCGGAATAACGCTCAGATACAGCGTCCACCATCCACTTCCATACAGACACCCGTGACCATGCTGGCTTCGTCCGAGCAGAGGTAACACGCTGCATTTCCCATATCTTCTGGCGTAGAAAACCGCCCCATAGGAATGGTCGCCAAAAACTTCGCGCGGACCTCTGGCGTGTCCTCACCCATGAACATCTTCAAAAGCGGCGTCTCGCCTGCGACGGGGTTGATCGCGTTCACGCGGACACCGTGCGGTGCCAATTCGACCGCCATGCCTTTTGTCGCGGTCGTCATCCACCCCTTCGAGGCGTTGTACCAGGACAGACGCGGGCGCGGGCTTACGGCAGCGGTAGAGGCGACATTCAAAATTGCCCCCGCACCTTGGGCTTTCAACAGAGGCACGATGTGGCGCGCGGTCAGGTAGACCGATTTTGCGTTCACTGCGAAAACACGGTCGAAATCTTCTTCGCTGATGTCTTCCATCGCTGCGGGCATGTGGGTGATGCCGGCGTTGTTCACCAGGATATCAATCCGCCCAAAACGCTCCAACGCAAAGGCCGTCATCGCGGCCACATCTGCGTTGACGGCGACATTCACCTGCACCGCGGCTGCAGCGTCACCGAGTTCCGAGGCCAATGCCTCAGCACCGGAACGGTTCATATCAGCGATGACCACCCGCGCGCCTTCCGCGACAAACTTGCGCACAATGCCGTTTCCGAACCCAGACGCGCCGCCTGTCACAATTGCGCATTTATCCTTCAATCGCATGTCATTCCCCTACCCATGAAACGCCGCCACAGTTTTCAGGACCGAAAACCCATACAGCGCCTCAAACCCTTTTTCGCGCCCATGCCCCGAAAGCCCGGACCCGCCGAACGGCAACTCGACACCGCCGCCAGCCCCGTAGTTGTTCAGAAAAACCTGA
>NZ_JBVCWP010000191.1:0-7288 GCF_057460485.1 Boseongicola sp. | reverse complement strand
TGGCGTCTGCGCCAGAGCGGACTGACGAAACGGAAGGTCCCTCGCGCACCCTTCACCACCAAACCGCTGCGCTGGCCTGATGGACAGTGACCCTGAGAGCAGCTCATACGCTCCCTTGGGTACGGCGCGAGATGTCGAGCGATCTGAGGGAGACGGTCCGACACGCTAGTTCAGGCCAACAAAGGCGCATAAAAAAGCTGACCAAGTTGCGACCGCGACAGCTTGATCATGCCCACAACGGAGAAACGTTGCTCGCAATCAAATAGTAGGTAGGTCCAATGCTTGATATCGCATTTGTATTCACAATTTTCATGGTCACGCTCGGCCCAATAAAGGCCATTCCAGGTTTCTACGCGCTGTCAAAAGATATGGAACCGGCGGAAAGACGCGCACTTGCCCTAAAGGGCGCCTTCCTCGGCTTAGCGATATCACTGGTGATCGCATTGATTATGCCTGCTATCGGGGCGGGTTGGCGTGTCACCGTTGACGATCTTCGGATCGCAGCAGGCATCTTGCTATTTCTGTCAGCCTATCAGGTGCTTGCCAATGACAAGACCGCGCCGTCTTCAGACGCACAGCCGAAGCACCCGGCGCTATCTCCTGTTGCGATACCAATAATAATTACTCCTTGGGGCGCAATGGCCATACTCATGGCAATGGGGCTGGCGGGCGATAATGCGGACCTAGCTAAGAAAGTCATTCTCATCCTCGTTGTGATTATGGCCCTCAACCTTATTGGAATGTTGTTCGCCAAGCGCATCATTGATCTGGTGGGCGTTGTAAGTTTCAAACTTCTAGGCTGGGTATTCGCCGTACTCCAAGCAGGGCTCGCCGTTCACGTGTTCGTACATGCCTTACAGAATTGGGGTGTAATTGGCTCGAACTTATGACGACAAGTGAGGGTATGAGACGGGCCTGGGATGCGGCAAAGCTCCGTCAGAGTGAGGCATCGTTCCAGATTCGACTGACGAGAATGGCAATGCCGTTGACCGGCCCATCGCCGGAAGTTCCTGTTGTCTGGCCTCCTCAAATGCGGTCGTTGCGGTGGCCGGTTCACCATCGTGGCACAAAACCGCTACCGCGGTGCAACGCAGCGCAGCAAATCGACATGTGACAACAGCGCCACCGTGACCCGGCAGGAAATTGAAGCGCGCATTCTTGTCGGCCTCAAGGAAAAGGTCTAGGCGTTGAGGCAAAGACGGATTAGCACGAGCCATGGCGCCCCCACCCCTTCTCCTTCTCAAGGACATCTCACTGTCCTTCGGCAGCACCCCGCTGCTGTCCGACGCGGTCTTGTCGATCGGGCAAGGCGAGCGCCTATGCCTGGTGGGCCGCAATGGCTCGGGCAAATCAACTCTGCTGAAGATCGCCGCCGGCATGATCGAGCCCGAAGACGGCAGCCGTTTTGTTCAGCCTGGCGCAACCATCCGCTATTTGCCTCAAGAGCCAGAACTCTCCGCTTATTCTAGCACGCGCGCCTTCGTCGAAGCGGGGCTTGCCCCCGGCGACGATCCTCATCGCGCGCGCTATCTGTTGGAGAGTTTGGGGCTGAACGGCGATGAGTCGCCCGCAAATCTGTCGGGCGGCGAGATTCGGCGAGCGGCTTTGGCGCAGGTCTTGGCTCCGTGCCCAGATATTCTCCTTCTCGATGAGCCCACCAACCATCTCGACGTCGCCGCGATCGAGGGATTGGAGAGCGTGCTCAAGGCTTCCCATTCAGCCCTGGTGCTGATCAGCCATGACCGGCGCTTCCTGGAGACTCTTTCGCAAGCGACGGTTTGGCTCGATCGCGGCATTACCAGGCGGATTGAAAAGGGCTTCGGCGCGTTCGAGGCGTGGCGCGACGGTGTGCTCGAAGAAGAACAGACGGCCCGTCACAAGCTCGACCGGAAAATTGTCCGCGAAGAGCATTGGCTGCGATATGGCGTCAGCGCCCGGCGAAAGCGCAATCAGCGCCGTCTCGAGAACCTATTATCGCTTCGCGGTGAGCGCTCGGTCGCCAAGCGCAATCGCGTACAGGCCGGCGTGAGGATGTCGGCCCATGAGGCCGACGAGTCCGGGCGGAAAGTCATCGAAGCGCGGGGTATCGCTAAACGCTATGGCGACCGGGACCTGGTGCGTGACTTCAACATCAAAATCGCCCGCGGCGACCGGGTTGGTCTCGTCGGACCCAACGGGGCCGGCAAGACGACGCTCATCAATATACTCACCGGTGCGCTTCAACCGGACGCTGGCCGCGTGAAGTTCGGCACAAATCTCGAAGTGGCGAAGCTTGATCAGCGCCGCGATCAACTCGACCCCGAGAGAAGTGTCTCCGCGACACTGACCGGCGGAAGCGGCGACACCGTCATCATTAATGGGGAAGAGCGTCACATCATCAGCTACATGAAGGATTTCTTGTTTCAGCCTGAACAGGCCCGCACACCCATCAAGGTGCTGTCGGGCGGCGAGCGGGGCAGATTGATGTTGGCCTTGGCACTAGCGCATCCTTCCAACCTTCTGGTTCTCGATGAGCCCACCAACGATCTCGATCTTGAGACCTTGGACGTGTTGCAGGAATTGCTGGCGGACTATCCGGGAACCGTTCTGCTCGTCAGCCACGACCGCGACTTCCTCGACCGCACCGTCACGTCGGTCATTGCGTCCGAAGGTGACGGGCTGTGGATCGAATATGCCGGCGGCTATGCCGACATGATGGCGCAGCGGGGCGCTGGAACGGGTACGCCGAAGCGGGACAAGCCGGCAGCGAAAAAGCGCGCGCCAAGGTCGTCACCCGCAAAATCCGCGCCTGCTCCTCGGAATCGCCTGAGCCCCAAAGAACAGCATCTTTTGAAAACATCGCCAGAGCGGATGGATAAGCTCACGGCAGAGATACGTCGGCTTGAGAAAGTCCTGTCCGATCCGCACCTCTATGCGAAGGACCGCGACGCATTCACGGCAGCAGCAGACGCGTTGAACAAAGCGCAAATCGAGCTTGCCGCCTTGGAAGAAGTGTGGTTGCGGCTTGAACTACTACAAGAAGAGATCGCGGCGAACGCCGGCACATCTCTCGCCCAGTAAGGCACGACGCAAGAAACTAACGGGTGAGCCAATGCCACGTCGGGATTTAAGGCGCCCTTTTACGGCACTCGGGTCGATGAGCATTGGGCGATTAGAAGACATGTAGATGGTGGCTTAGGAACGTCCGCTCTAGGCCAGAAAGCGGACATTCGCTGCGCGCTAAGTGTTGCCAGGGCTCCTCGTGCGAGACTTCAGATTAAGAGCAGTGCGGCTGACATGCCCAGTACGTACGCGGGCCAATATCCCAACATCGCAATCCGGTCTAGCCGCGCGGCGTCAGCATTGCGGTCCTGAATTTCCAAAACGCGTAATTGGATATTCAACGCGATGACTGCGGCGGTAATTAAAAAGGTCCCCACGATAAAGACGTCGACGAAGGTCAGATAGCCAAGCCGAGGAAGATCGCTCCCGAGAGTAAAATTGAACGCGATTAACAACAGGAGCACCGTGATGCCGAGGTCAACGCGTTTCACGTAGTCTTTCATCCGGAAGGTAAGCCAAGAGACCATCAGGATAACCAACATCGGAACGAAGATCCGCACTATGTAGTAAAGAACATGCCGATGCGCTTTGAAGGCCAAAGAAAAGCGGGAGTGTTCCTGGTCACCTACGCCAATGATTGTGTCAAACTTGCTCCATGAATCGACGAGCACCCATTCCTGTTCGCCCAGTTGATCACCGATACCTGTAGTGCCTGGGAGTGATTCGAATACAAAAGTCGACTTAGGCGCCATAGAGACCACCCGGATATAGAAATCTTGGACATCGAACGGAAAGTTCCGGAAATCGAAATCTGGTGCCTGAAAAGCCGCAGTGGCGCGTTCGTAGTATTGGACTTCACCGTCGGGGTAAACCTGAATATTCTCTAAGTTGATGGCGCGGACACCTTGCTTATTCGCCAGCACGATATCTGGCCAGATCAAGCCGGCCTCTTGCAACTTCGTCAAAAAGCCGCGAACTGTCATCATCCTGTAAGGTGGATCGTCGGGCGCACGTTCGAAAGCGAGCCTAGGCTCCCGATAACGTAGCCTAAATGTGTATTCGGCTTTGAAGCTCTCAGCCTTTTGATCAATATCAATGATCTGATTGAGTTCGATCCCGACCTGCACGACAATAGGTTTATCAGCTGATTGCACGCTCCGCGTTTCGGCTGAGACGACCGTCGAAAGCGTGAGTACAGCGAACAAAACAGCCGTCCGGGACAACATCAACGCCATAAAGTAGAAGATCCCAGTGAGACACCGACGGTTACACATCGCTGTTGATTTAAGACCCCGGCGGACCGCTAGGCAATACGGCGTTGGCTTTTTTTTGGCACTCACCCACATCACGCCGGACATACAGGTGATCTTCGACCCAGCCAAAAAAACCCGACCGAAGAGGTTCTGACAGTTGCCAGCGTAAGGCTTAGGACCAGACCTTGCCGCTGACGGCTTCGTAGTCTGCGCCAATGCCGTCATAGGCCACCGGGCCTTTGGGTCATTAGCGGACATCGAGCCGCCGATACGGCACGACCGCTTTGGATTCGTAAGCAGACATCCTCGGCTTCTTCATTTAAGTCTGCTAAGTGCCGAAAGCGGACATTCCGTCGAAGTTGTCCTGTTTATGTGGCTTGGCGAATATTCTCTATGCGCGAGTTGACGAGTATAACTCCTTCCGGCAACGAAATTGTCAGCTGGAAATCGCAGATGATCCGCGCCACAAGTTTGTGCATCGTTTCGGTCTTGGTCAGCGTTGCGCCGGTATTCGCTCACAATCCAATCCTGGAACCAACTGAACCGCAGCAGACGGCGCAAGCCAATTTGGCACTTGCAGTTCCGATCGTAGATCCAACTTTTGCCTCAGCGGCAATCTATGGCCGTCTCGGCCAGCCGGATGAGGTGGATCTATATCGTTTCACGCCGTCCAAGAGTGACCCGCTACCCTTCGGTGTCCTGGTGCCGGTACGCTCTTCGCTCTCAGAGTTCCGGCCCACGGTTGCACTGATTGCGTATGGACTTGGTGTCCAAGCCCAGGAGGACTTCCCGGTTCACCTGCCCAAAGGCTATGGCGCCATTTTCGTCACGGACTACAAGTCCGCGTCTCGGTCCGTCTTCTTCGAACCTTACTCAATGGAGCGTTACTGGAAGAGCGGCACCAGAACGGTTGAACTGCCTGCCGGGGTCCCGGCCTACATCGCTGTATTCGACCCGACAGGCCAAACGGGCGAGTATGTCTTAGGCGCTGGAACGGTCGAGAATTTCTCAGCTATGACGTTGCGAGAGATTGTGTTCGCGATCTTTGGGCTTAAGCTCGGTTTGTTCGGTGGTTTCGAACCGCCATGGCTCGACATCGCGGGAATCTTGCTAACTGTGGCAGGCTTTGCAATCGCTTTTGGCCCGACCCTATCGCGGCTTGTGGAGATGATTGCCGTTGAGGATAAGCCGAGCCCCGATGAGGGCAAGCGCATCACGAACTGGGTTCTTGCCGGTCTCATAGTTATGGTGATTGGAGCGTTGCTGCTTCATCGCGTCAGCGGGGTGGCCGGCATTGTTGCCTTCCAAGCACTACCGGCAACCATTTTGGTCTTTCTATGGCTTCCTCTGCAACGGAGAGCGCATGGTTGGTGGCCTTTGGTAACCGGGACGCTTATTGCTCTCGTCATTTTGCTAACGATGATGTTGCTCTTTGCCTGGCACCTAACTGTTCTCGTTTGAGTTGGCACTTAGCACACATAGATGCTGGCGCTGAGCATGTCCGCTTAGGGTCATTAGCCGACATCGGAGCGTGGATGGGGCGGCGAGATGGTGCAGAAGAGAAACGAAATCGGCATTCTTGTTGATGCGGGTCACTGCAAGCCACAGACACTCATCGACGCAGTAGAGGTTTCAGAGAAGCCAATTGCTTGCTCCCATGCAGGCATGGCATCGCGTGTGAAGAACCCGCGAACTCAATCGGACGAGGCGCTGAAGAAACTCGGCGAAAAGGGTGGTGTATTTGGTCTAGTTAGTACCCCAGGGGCACTGAACGGGACCGACCGGTGCTCGGTGGTTGACTATGTCGATAACATCGAGGCTGCCGTGAACCTGATCGGCATTGATCACGTCGCGTTTGGGTCCGACTTAATCCTTGCCGCATCGCTAGAGGAAATCTTCACAGCCCCGGAATGGGGACCTGCCGCACAACAGGCTGTTGGCGTCAGTGAAAGCTTGTGGCCCTGGTCAGACGGACACGAGGGTATGGAGAACAATTCCGGCTATCCAAATCTCACCCGTGGACTTGTTGCGCGCGGGTTTAACGACCAGGAGATTGGGAAGATCATGGGTGGGAATTTTCTGCGTCTAATCGAAGACACAATCGGCTGACTTCCGCTCCCCTATCACTTGGTCGCCGCTGGCGATTGATCAATGTCTGCTTTGGGTCATTAGGCGACATTGTCGAGCGGAGTGGACATGTCCGCTCCAGCCCTGAAAGCGGACATTCTTTACGCAAGACGATACGACCTGTTCGATCACAGCCTAAACTTTGACGTCGGAGCTTCGATACGGTGCAACCAGGTGCTGGCAGTCCGCAACCAAACCGTCTCTCTCTGCCTCCAAAGAGTATGAGAATTCACCAGCCTAAAGCCGCCCTTCGGTAGTAGTCAGCGCGCCCGAACAATCCCGGCCGATTACAAACTCAATGAAAATAAGTCGACAGCAATGCAATGCCGACGAAGCCTAGTGCCAATGCCGTGGTCGAAATCCATCGGGGCAGCTTCAAAGACGCATCCCCTTCCGGCACGACGTCCTCAATCGTTGTCACCACAAGAAGACCGACGATTACCATCAGCGCCGCGTTTTGAGCTGTCGGGCTCGCATCTCTGAGCAGCCAGTAGCCGAGGCCGCAGCTCAGCGCAGCCGGAATGAATAGCAACGCCGCTACGGTCATGCGCTGCTTTCTGGACACACCGTGTTGACGCAGACTTGCCGTCGCCGCAAACCCGCCCGGAATATTCGCCACCGACTGGCTTACGGCGATCAGAAACCCAAGACCGCTCGCGACCGCAGCACCCACACCTGTCATCAGTCCATCGCTCGACAAGTCCGCCACGACGGCGACGCACACCATCCAGGCCCGGCCCCGGCCAGGACCTCTTACCCTACGCGCCAACAGCGCAAGAGCCAGGGCGATCGCAGCACCAATCAAGAACGCGGCAGCTATGACCCATTTCGGCGTGGCCGGAAGAATTCGCGGCATCAGTTCGATG
>NZ_JBVCWP010000190.1:0-7291 GCF_057460485.1 Boseongicola sp. | reverse complement strand
GTGTCCTGTTCAATGCGCCCGATGGCCAGTTCTTCGTGGGGGAAAGTGGCACGGAATTATTGTTCCGGCTGATACGGGTGGCCTGTCTTGGAACGCCTGATGGGACGGTTCTGAGCAGTGATCCGGTCGAACATCTCATCCGCGACCTCGATCTCGAGATATCGGGCGATCCGCGCGATCTGGCCCCTGAGGTCTGCCTTCATGTCGGCGTAGTGCAGGAACAGAACGTTGTCCCGATGCCGTTCGGGCCACCAGGTCTGGGTCTGCCGCATACATGACCAGAATGGATATCCATCGGTCTCGCCCTCGATCGCGCCGCGGGAGATCCACAGGTCGAAGAAGGTCGAGATGTCGGCGGGCGGCCTGGGTAGGGGGCCTGCCGCGGTTCTGGCGAAAGCCTCGAACATCTCGTCGCCGAAATTGGCATAAAAGTTCCAGAGCGACATGAACACATCGCGCGGATCGCGGCCGACATGGATGTATCTGGCCTGGGGCCAGATCGGCAGCCCATCGAAATACATGTGGCTCTTGATCACGCGGCGATGCACCTGTGGCTCCAGTATCGCGAGGTGCTCGGCGTGCTCGCGAAACGCATTGTCGAGCCAGGGCGAAACGCCGCCGATGTGGCGTACCTTGAGGTCTTGGAAGATCAGGTGCAGCGCGATGTTCTGAGTCCAGGTGGTGCCCGCCTTGTAGGCTGTCGCGACCACAACATCGCCGGGACGGACTTTGAAATCATCCCAGCGGCTGCTGTCCAGAAGCTGATTGTAGTAGCGGCGTATTGCCGGTGCCGGTGATGCCATCAGTCCTACCCCCGGCTGACACTGCACTTTGCTGGCATGGCCAGTCAAGCAAATCGCGGCGAAACCGCGATATCGGGCTTCGGTCGCGTCAGATCGCGCGAGACTGCAAAGGGCTCCGAAGCAGCCATTCGCTGCGCCCTGCATCAATGCCCGGTGTGCGGGACAACTCGGACATCACGGGCATGAAAATCGCTGCGGGCGCAACGAACGGCAGCTATGCCGAGTTGCGGCCCGGTGAGCAGCTTCGCCTGCGTCTTCTGACGGAACGCCACGGTTGCGGCACCTCGCCCATCCGCGAGGCACTGAACAGTCTGGTAAGCGCAGGTCTGGTGGAACGCTTCGACAAGCGCGGCTTCTTCGTTGCGGGCACGTCGCCGGAGGAGTTTCAGGACATCCTGACCAATCGCTGCTTTCTTGAGGAAGAAGCGCTGCGTCGTTCGATGGCGGCCGGTGGCGCGGACTGGGAGGAGCGTGTTCTTGTGGCGCATCACCGCATGACCCGTGTGCCCCGGTCGCGAGGCAGCGCAAACGCGACGATCAACCGCGAATGGGAGGAAGCGCACAAGCGCTTTCACATAAGCCTGATCTCTGCCTGCGACTCCCCTATCCTGATTGCTGACTGCGACAAGCTTTACGAGTTGAACATCCGCTATCGTTTCCAGGCGCGGACCCAGTCCAGCCAATCGAGAAACGTTTCGGTCGAGCATGACCGCCTGAAGGATCTCGTCCTTGCCGGGCAGACGGAATCGGCCGTCGCGGCGCTAAAGGACCATTATATGAAGACAGGTTCATTTTTGATCGGACAACCATGACGCTGCCCGGCCTCATCGAAAAAATTTCATTGCTGAAAGTTTCGCGAGTTTTGCAGCTGCTATTCAAGGTTGATGGCTTGATTGCAGTGAAATCGGTCACCCAGTCCGCACAGGACCAAAGTCTCGACTGCACATTTGCCGTATGATTTGACCCAAAGCCTACATTTCATCCAAGCTCCGTTTCGTCCACAACTCGGTCATCGGCTCCCCGACACTCGATGCGCTCACAACGAATGGTCGCTTTTGCGGCTGCGCTGCAACGTACTTCTTGGCTTGGCCAGGGTTACCAGTCTGCTGGATGAGCGAAGGCCGCTATTTCAATCCGGCCGCTTCGGGCACGAGGCGGTCATTCCGTCGCCGCTTGTCTTACGACCGCTTTCCACAGCCGAATGTCCAAGGATCGGGTCAGGCCGCTGAAATGTGTGAAACATCTGCGTTTCGGGAATGGCTGCTTTCGGAACGCGGTCTGAACTCGACCCGCTGCGCTGCCGCAAGGCGGTTTGAGCCCTAACTGACCTATGCAATACAATCACCCCTATGTCTGCTTTCGCAAAAAGAAGCGAATGAATTTTCGACTGAATAAAATGTCTACTTAGATCGACCCGACGCTTTGTCGATGTCTCCTCGTCTCCCTCCACTCTCCGATCAAAATGACGATCAAGCGAACCGCATAGCGTTTGCAAATCGCAAAAGTCTTGGGCATCATTCGGCCAATGGAATTTCTCAGCGTCCACCAAAGCAGCTTCTTGATCGCAATGTCGTGCATTGTCGCACTCGTGGCGGGGTTCACGGGCCTGTCGCTGACGCGTGACTTGGCGCAGAAACCTATGTTCCAAAAGAAAGTATCGGTGGCGCTGGCTGCCATCGCACTTGGCGGGGGCATTTGGTCGATGCACTTCGTCGCCATGTTGGGGCTGCAAATGCCCATCCTGTTCTATTACGATGCGGCCATCACCCTTGTCTCTGCGCTTTTGGCGATCTTGCTTGTTGGGGCGGCGCTGATCCTGATGCACTTCGCCGAACGAAAACCTGCGACTATTACATTGGCAGGGGGCATCGTCGGTGTTGGCATTTTGGTGATGCATTACATTGGTATGGCGGGGCTCGAGATGTGTCGTGCGGTCTACTCCACGACGGGCGTTCTCTTTTCGTCGAGCGTTGCGATTGGCCTGTGCATTTTGGCGTTTTGGATCGCCTATGGGCGCCGTACCAACCGCAACATTGTGCTTGGGACGCTATGCTTTGCCTTTGCGGTCTGTTCTGTGCATTTCCTTGCGATGGCTGGCACCAATTTTGTGGAAGAGCAAAATTTTGCTGAGTTTGGACCTTCCATGAGCAATGAAACGCTCGCCTTAGGTGTTATCTTTTTCAGCTTCGTCATCTTTGGGGCCTGCCTCTGGGTGAGTGTGACCTATCTTGTCGCGCCCCGCGCTGCGCTCTCACCCCTTCCTGCCTCCACCACAGCGGCTGAACTGCAAGTCCCGTGCGAGCGGGAAGGCCATAAAGTTTTTGTCCGTGCAAGCGACGTGCTGTTTGTCCGCGCGGATGGCCACTACACCCAAGTCTATACCGCAAATGAGAGGTTGTTCTGTGCTTGGCCGGTGACCCAAGCGTCCAGCCGGCTGTTGCCTGTCGGATTCTTGCAGACCCACCGCAGCTATCTCGTCAATCCTAGTCGCATCGCCCGCTTCGAGCGCACAAAGGACAAGGGGCACTGCATCTTTGATGGGGCTGAAACGCCGCGCGCGCCTGTGAGTCGTTCGAAGCTCAAGACGATACAGGATGCACTGGCCGCACGACCGAGCGCAGTTCGTGCATGAATGTGTGCATTTCGTGCAAATTAGCTGTGTTTCATTGAATTTTTAGTGCTGCGGCATGCGGCCGCATGCAGACTTCACGTTAAGCAAATCAATCGCTTTCAGGGAGGAGTAGCCGATGATTCCAGCGGCATTTGAATATTATAGACCCAAGGACATGGCCGGTGTGCTGTCACTTCTTGAAAAGCATGGCGACGATGCACGTGTCATGGCTGGCGGTCACAGCCTGATCCCGATGATGAAGTTGCGCATGGCCGATGTGCCGCATCTGATCGACCTGCAGGATGTGGGCGGCATGTCCGACATCGAGATTAGCGGCGACAGCATCAAGATCGGTGCCCTATTGACCCAAACGAAAATCATTGATCACGCGGGTCTGGCAGAGGCAGCTCCGATTCTGCGCGAAGCAGCGTTGCAAATTGCCGACCCTCAGGTGCGCTACATGGGCACTGTCGGTGGCAACGTCGCCAATGGCGATCCGGGCAATGATATGCCCGGTTTGATGCAATGTCTGAACGCAATCTTTACTGTGGTCGGCCCGGATGGCGAACGTCAGATTGCTGCGCGTGATTTCTATGAGGGGGCCTATGCGACAGCGCGCGAGGATGACGAGGTTCTGACAGCTGTCATAATCCCAATGCCCAAAGGCGGCTATGCTTACGAAAAGCAGAAGCGCAAGATTGGCGACTATGCGACCGCTGCTGCGGCTGTGCAGATTGTCAGCGAGGGTGGCACTTGTGTGTCCGCCTCTATCGCAATGACAAACCTGAGCGACGTGCCAGTCTTTTCCGCAGACGCAGGTGCCGCACTTGTTGGCACGTCAGTGGACAAAGCCGCGCTGAAAGCTGCGGTAACGGCCATGTTGGGCGACATCGACCCGACCGAAGACAACCGCGGCCCTGTCGCATTCAAGAACCATGTGGCGGGCATCATTCTGCGCCGTGCCATCGCACGCGCTTGGTCGCGGGCATAGGGAGGAACATCATGTCAAAGAAGATGCACGTCAAACTGAAGGTGAACGGCAAGGAGGAAGAATTCCTCGCCGAACCACGCGAGCTCTTGATTTATACGCTGCGCGAGCGGCTGAATATCACGGGTCCACACATCGGCTGTGAAACCTCCCACTGCGGGGCTTGCACGGTCACCATAGACGGCAAGTCGGTCAAATCCTGCACCATGTTCGCTGTACAGGCCGAAGGTTCAGAAATCACCACAATTGAAGGGATCGGCAACCCGGATGATCTGCACCCTTTGCAGACTGCCTTCAAAGAACACCACGGGTTGCAGTGCGGCTATTGCACCCCCGGTATGATTACCCGTGCCACCAAACTGTTGGAAGAAACCCCGAACCCGACTGAGGAAGAAATCCGCTTTGGCATGGCGGGCAACCTTTGCCGCTGCACGGGCTATCAGAACATTGTGAAATCCATTCAGGCCGCCGCGGCTGAGATGAATGCAGCCAAGGAGGCCGCAGAATGAAAGACGAAGTCACCCGCGAAGAACGCGTCGATAATCTCAAAGGCTTGGGCTGTTCGCGCAAGCGCGTCGAAGATGCCCGTTTTACCCAAGGCAAGGGCAACTATGTTGATGACATCAAGCTGGACGGCATGTTGTTTGGCGATTTTGTGCGCTCTCCCTATGCGCATGCTCGGATCAAGAGCGTCAACAGCGAAGCCGCTCTAAAGGTCCCCGGCGTTTTGGCCGTTCTGACGGCGGACGATCTGCGCCCTCTTGGTCTTCACTGGATGCCCACACTGGCTGGCGACAAGCAGATGGTTCTTGCAGATGGTAAAGTGCTGTTCCAAGGTCAGGAAGTCGCCTTTGTCGTTGCCGAAGATCGCTACGCCGCCGCTGACGGCATCGAGGCGGTCGAGGTCGAGTATGAAGAACTGCCCGTCCTCGTGAACCCACATGAAGCGCTGAAATCAGACGTGGTTCTGCGCGAGGATTTGGTGGCTGAAGACGGCTCTTTGCCTGATGGCGCCCACGGCCCGCGCAAACATCACAACCACATCTTTACTTGGGAAGCTGGCGACCGCGAGCCGACCGAAGAAGTTCTAGCCAACGCCGATGTCGTGGTCGAGCAAGAGATGTACTACCACCGCACCCATCCATGCCCGCTGGAAACCTGCGGCTGTGTGGCCTCCATGGACAAGGTCAACGGCAAGCTAACACTTTGGGGTACGTTCCAAGCGCCCCACGCGATCCGTACCGTGGTCTCGCTGATCTCGGGCATTGAAGAGCACAACATCCGTGTCGTCAGCCCTGATATTGGCGGCGGCTTTGGCAACAAGGTTGGTGCCTATCCGGGTTATGTTTGTTCTGTGGTGGCCTCTATCGTGACCGGCAAGCCTGTCAAATGGATCGAAGACCGCATGGACAATCTGATGACCACCGCATTCGCGCGTGATTATCATATGACCGGCAAAATCTCGGCCACCAAAGAGGGTAAGATCACTGCGCTGAAATGCAACGTAGTTGCCGACCACGGCGGTTTTGACGCCTGCGCCGATCCGACCAAGTTCCCGGCTGGGTTTATGAACATCTGCACCGGGTCCTATGACATCCCGACCGCATTCCTTGAGGTCGACGGTGTCTACACCAACAAGGCCCCCGGTGGCGTTAGCTACCGCTGTTCGTTCCGTGTGACCGAGGCGGTGTATCTGATCGAACGGATGATCGAGGTTCTGGCGATTGAGCTGAATATGGATGCGGCAGAACTACGCCGGATCAATTTCATCAAGAAAGAACAGTTCCCTTATAAAGCCGCGCTTGGCTGGGAATACGACTCTGGTGATTATCACACCGCTTGGGACAAGGCACTCAAGACTGTCGATTATGCGGGTCTGCGCGCTGAGCAAGCGCAACGTGTCGCGGACTTTAAAGCCGGCAAGACCCGCTCGATCATGGGCATCGGTCTGTCGTTCTTCACCGAGATCGTCGGCGCAGGTCCGGTCAAGAATTGTGACATTCTGGGCCTTGGCATGTTCGACAGCTGCGAAATCCGCATTCACCCGACGGGCTCTGCGATTGCGCGTCTTGGCACGATTTCTCAAGGTCAAGGTCACGCGACAACATTCGCGCAAATCCTTGCGTCCGAGATTGGTCTGCCTGCGGACAGCATCACGATTGAGGAAGGAGATACTGACACCGCGCCTTATGGTTTGGGAACCTATGGATCGCGGTCCACACCCGTTGCGGGTGCGGCAACTGCGATGGCTGGTCGTAAAATTCGGGCCAAGGCCCAAATGATTGCGGCTTACCTGCTTGAAGTTCACGACAACGATGTGGAATTCGATGTGGATCGGTTTGTTGTCAAAGGCGCACCTGAAAAGTTCAAGACGATGAAGGAAATCGCCTTTGCTGCCTACAATCAGGCGATCCCCGGACTTGAGCCGGGTCTGGAAGCGGTCAGCTACTACGATCCGCCCAACATGACCTATCCGTTCGGGGCTTACGTCTGCGTCATGGACATCGATGTGGACACCGGCGTCACCGACATCCGCCGCTTCTATGCGCTGGATGACTGCGGCACACGGATCAACCCGATGATCATCGAAGGCCAAGTGCATGGCGGTCTGACCGAAGCGCTGGCCGTCGCCTTGGGGCAAGAGATTGCCTATGACAAGCAGGGTAACGTCAAGACTGGCACGCTGATGGACTTCTTCCTGCCAACCGCATGGGAAGTTCCGAATTACGAGACCGACTTCACCGTGACCCCAAGCCCGCATCACCCGATTGGGGCCAAGGGCGTGGGCGAGAGCCCGCATGTGGGCGGTGTGCCTTGTTTTTCAAACGCGGTGCAGGATGCGTTCCGCCCGTTTGGCAACAAGCACACCAAGATGCCCCATGATCACTG
>NZ_JBVCWP010000189.1:0-7335 GCF_057460485.1 Boseongicola sp. | reverse complement strand
GGACCAAGCACCGAGGCAGTGTATTTGCCTGAGGTGGTTGGAAAAGGGGCCGCACTCGAAGGACGACCACCAGCACTCAAATCACTCGTTACTACAAGCATCAGTGTCGCCCATAGGGGCGGCGCTTTTGCGACGCTCGCGCACAAAAATAAAGGTATCTTTGTGGAGCCTTGGGGGCCTTACGCCGCACCTCCAAATTGCGCCCTGTATTTCATGCCAACGGTATCGATGTGGATTGGTTGGCACTGTCTCGAAGTCACAGTACGACCCGACGGCCGCTCAGGAGTGAGGTGCGCACAGACCGCCGGCACGTCGACCAACAACGCTTTTAGCTGAGGTTGAGCCGTGAGTTGGCAAAGCGGCTCGGCCGGCCTCTCTGAGGGGCGGCAGCGAGGGATTGCGGGTGTTGACGGGGTGCATTCAGCTAGGGCCGATTTGCGGACAGTACTTGGGGGCACCCCGCTGAAAGCGGCCGTCCCCAGAAATCGGCACTTAGAGTTTTGCGTGTTCTTGCAGCATCACGATCTATATACCCATCCAACAAGACTCTTCCAAAGACCATAGGGTGCCAAGGGAACCAATTTGTCGCTCTTTCTCATGGACTATTTTCAGCAACTCCTTGTTCAGACGCTCGCCAACCTGCCGATGATGGATTTCCCGATGAGCCGTGGGCGTCATTGCTGCGCAGTTCCTAGGGCCCTCTAGTCCGCCATCGGCGCGACGATTGATGGGCTATACCTCCAAATTGGGAAGTCCTGGCGTTGTTAAGAACGATGCTGGATCGCCGGTTTGTTCGCAAAAGCCATTTGCCCTCGCAAGCATGTATCGCCGTATAGCTACGCTCCCTAGGCGACGACGTACCTTGGCTTCTTTCCAGTTATCTGCATCCTCTGGCAAAACGGCGTTGAAAGCCTGCTGACGTAGCTCCGACAACGTAACTCCCCGCGATATCGGCAAATCGATTTCGTCTTCTTCGTTGAATGCCGTTACTGCTCCACTGCCAATCGGCAGAAGGTGAAACCTGATAGTCTTGCGCAGGTCGCCGTCGCGGTCGGGACCTTCTTGAAAGTCGTAAGTAGCGCACTCAAATTCACCAATGAATTTAACGGGCTGGCGCTTTCCCAAAGCCTCGAGCAGGAGAAGCATTTTGCCATCTTGGACGTCGCAGTGCACCCATTCGAGGATTTCTTGCATTACAAAACTTCTATGCCGCTCTGGAAAGATCAGAGATGCCCGCGTAATTAGGACAAAGAAGCCTGAGGCAAACGGAGAGCGGTTCAGTCGGTTAATCACTTTCCTGATCCCGAATACTCACCTAATAAGAGACCGCAGATTTGGAAACTGATTCAGCATTCGACGCACGCGAAACGGGGTTCGCAGCGCTCATCCAGGAGTTGGACAGGAAAAGCCGCTTGGGCGAGTCTGTTACGCTGGGTGACACAATCGACGATGCGGGCGCACGGATGCATGGGGCTGCGATCCTATTGATGGCGCTGCCTGAATGCATTCCCCTGCCCATACCCAGCTTCGGGGCGATATTGGGCGTGCCTCTGATTGCCGCTTCCGCGCATTTGGCACTTTACGGCGAACGAGGAGTGCTGCCAGCTCGCGCCCGCAGTATCACAATACCGCACCGGATGATCGCGGTGATGTCACGTTATCTGATCGGGCCGCTTCGCTGGGTCGAACAGATGAGCCAACACAGGCTGTCGGTGCTGGCACGCCGTGAACGACTCATCGGACTCTTATGCCTGCTGATGTCGCTACTGTTGCTCCTGCCAATCCCGTTTATAAACGCTCTGCCTGCCATCGCACTTGTGTGCCTATCGTGGGGGCTTATGCAGCGCGATGGGCTATTTATCGGCGTGGGGATCTTCGTTTCAGCGACCGTTGTACTGACCCTTTTTACCATGGCTGATCTATTTGCATCGCTCCTCGATTGACGGGCCGCTGCCGAAGCCAATCAAGCCAATCACATATCAAAATCTTGGATAATTCAGCCCGACTCGAAAAGAGCAATCCAGCTGCTATAGTGCGTTTTAAAAGCGGATTTTTGGGGGATATCTAAGTCCGCCGCAAGGCCAGCCTGTCAGATTAACAACTCTTAGTATGAGGAGCATTAGTGCGGTCACCAGACATGGGGAGATGCTTGCGCAGCATTTGGTAGCCGGGGAATGCCCCAGGAAGAGACGCGGTCGAGCATGAAAGTGGTGCTTCAGTTCGTCAAGATGGAACGGCTCAAGCGCCGCAGTGGCACCGCCAGCTTGATCACTATTATTACACTTGCACTCTAAGCCTGATATAATGCTAGTTCAAAGTCGTTAAGATAGAATAGTTGATCAATATAGTCAGGCTTATTCGGTGTAAGGAAAACCATTTAGAACACAGGAGTGCAAACCATGAAGAACCCAGAAGACATGACGGTTGCGGAGATAAAGGCACTGCGAGACACACTCAACAGGCTGGAGAACGCTAAGCTGCAAGAGGAGATTTCCAATGTTAAGAAGGCAGCAACTGACTTGATTGAGAAGGCTGGCTACACAGTGGCGCAGGTTTTTGGTGGCGCTAAATCTAATGGAAAAGCGACTCGTTTGAGAGCAAAGGAGAAGATGAAATATCGTGATTATTTTGGTAAGAACTTCGTTCGGGCTGATGGTAACTGGACAGATGAAGAGAAGTCTGAGTACACCCAGAACTACATCGACTGGAAGCAATCGAACCCAGAGTAAGGAGAGGATATAGCACCATGGTAGATATCTACAATATGACGACAGTCGAACTAAAAGAGCTGCGTGAGAAGATAGACACTATAGAATCTGCGAAGCGCAAAGATGAGATTTTAGCAGTAAGGAAGGCCTGTGTAGATCTTATCACGGAAGCAGGCTTTACTGTGGCGGATATCTTTGGCGGGGGTACCAAGGTCAAGTCAACGGGTACTGGGCAACGTGCAGCTAAGATCAATTATATCGATGATGAAGGTAAGCACTGGAACCGTAAGTCTCGTGTATGGACAGACAAGGAAGCTGCCAAATATCATGAGAACATGAAGAACCATACGATGTAAGAGAAGGCACCCTCTTGTGTAGATCATTGGGGGCAATCCAGTTTAACGGGAGTATCCGACACTCTGGGCGTGTCACGCGGAGTGGGTCTGTGCCATCCAAAGCAAACCAACCATAAGCAGCGTGGATGAGACCGCACAAGCCATCGTGCGGACGGTGTTCCAGAGCGTCCAGCGAGGGACATAGACGCGATGCCAGTAGTCGCGGGTTACGTCGTCGGACAGGTCCATGCCCGCGAGCGCTTGGTTCGTCGGCACATTGAATGCGATCGTCACTCCAAAACAGCCGATGAAATAAATCACGTCGGCAGGAGCGATCAAGGATGCCCCCGGCCCGCTCAGATGGACCATGCTGCAGCCAAACACCAGAATTGAGACCAGCGCGAGGCCCAGAAACAGAGACATAAATATCCAGCGGAAGACTTCACGGTTGATGACTTGCATGGCTTCGATGCCACCTATGCCATCTGTGTGGGTAAGAGACCGCATTATGAAGTCCGAAAAAGCGAGAAAGACACCACCGACCAGCGCATAGGCAAGAAGGGTAAATTGGGCGAGAAGGAAAAACCAGACAGACATGGGACCGTCCTTTCGTAAATGTGTGTGGGAGAGGTGGAGCGCTGAAGCGCGCCCCAGTAATTTCAATGCATGATTGCGTAGAGGAGCGTCGTCTCGCAGTGGCTGTCCGCCCAAAGATCGACGACAGAAAGCTGGCTTTTCCACCGGCCGATGACCTGTCCTGCACAGTCATCTCGGATGCCCTCTATCGCGTAGCGGTAGGCAAGATTGGCATTCTGGAATTCGACTGCTGTCAGGCCTTCCATGAGGCGATCATTGAAGGTTGGCATCAGCCCAAAGACTGTACGCGGACATCGAAGACATAGTCGCGCGTGATGATCACGTCCTGTCGGTTTCCAAGGACCGACACATGGCCGGAAAGAAAGTGGTCAAAATCATAGGCCAGTAAGATTTCGAAGATTCCGAAGTAGGCGTTTATATCGGAGGTCGTCCCAAAGTTCATGAACGGCGCTTCGCCGGGCGTGATCGTGTCGATTGCCATCAGAAATTTTTCCTTAGGCAGGAAGATTGTAACGTCGGTGTCTTCGGCGTGGAATTTTGCGGCTTTAAGCTCGATCTTGACCCCGTCGATTGTCATATCCAGTGCCGCATCGAAGACTTGTGTAGGGGCCAAGATACCCTCAAGCGGGAAGTCTTTCAGCGTCTTCGCCACTTTGGCGGCTGTCACGACTTCAAACCCATCGATGTCGCCAAAGTTGTAGCCGCCGCCGTTATGGTCGCGGTGGCCATGGCTCATGATAAGATGCGTGATCGACATATCGGGCGCCGTCATTTCGATCACCGTCCGCAGGTTTTGCCCAAAGCTTGGCGGGGCGTCGAGGACAACCACGCCGTCGTCGGTCACGATAAAGGCAGACTGGTAGACAAGGTCAGTGACGAAGAAGAGGCCTGGCTCGATCTCGCTGACATGCAGGCCGAAATTGGGATTAATACCGGCCGCACGCGCGCGCATTTCGGGCAGTTCGCAGGCAAAGTGCCGGAAGCTGTCGGGATGATCGACCTCGAGTGAAATCGTGTTTGCAGGATTGTGGTCAGGTCTGGCCATGGATGCCGGCGCAAAGCCAGTGATGGCCGCGACCGCAATCGCGGAAACGGTGATTAAGCTATTCATTTTGAATTCCCTTGATTTGGTTACGATGGCCAAGGGATAGGAAACTGCGGCGCCAACAGTATTGGCTGCTGCGGCCAAGGAATTGACCGCCGCTGCCAAAAATAGCCGTCTTAGGTCTTCAACTTCTCTTTGCGATAGGTTGCCGGCGTGTGCCCGACCCAGCGTTTGAAGGGGCGGTTGAACGAGCTTTGCTCTGAGCAAACCTGTCAGAAAGGCTATCTTGGCAAGAGAGGAACGTTCATCTCTCAGCAGGCCTTCGGCAAGTTCACGGCGCGTGGTTTAGGTCAGGTTTTGGAAGGTCATTGCGTCCTTTGCAGGGCGCCTGTGCAGAGATCGCACACTCATCCCAAGACGCCGGGCGATCTCGTCCATCTTGGGCAGTCCCTCACCAAGGGCGCGGGCAATGAAGTCCTTGGTGTGCTCGATCAGCGACCCCATATCGCCCATCAATTCCATTTCACGGTCGGGGTGCCCAAGCAGGAAGTCCGTGATCCCTTTGTCACCGAGTTTGTTGGAGGCAGTCAGGACGTCGGGTGAGATCAGCAGAGCATCGCGATCTGAGCCGAAGTAGACCGGGCATCCAACGAGCTTCGATTGGCGTCCAGCAAGGTACCCTCAGGCGAAAGTAGGCCAATGAAACCCTGCACGAGATCACAGATGCCTC
Organism: Boseongicola sp.; assembly: GCF_057460485.1. Lineage (NCBI taxonomy): Bacteria > Pseudomonadati > Pseudomonadota > Alphaproteobacteria > Rhodobacterales > Paracoccaceae > Boseongicola > Boseongicola sp. The sequence continues at coordinate 1,920 of NZ_JBVCWP010000189.1, read as the reverse complement.
GGTTTTGATCACTGCCAAATTTGATATCCAGTGAAGATGACATCTAGCGCCTCTCAATCTGGGGCAATTGGGTCGCTTTATAGCTGCAAAATCTAGCGTAACATTAAGTAGACATTTACCAAATGCAACGCCTTCGTTGACAGGTTGCCGGTGCTTTTGGGGTCCTGGCCTGTTCCTCCTGAATGACCCAGTTTCGAGATTTATGGGTGATAGGCCAAGGCTAGGTAGTCACAGGCGTATTGGCTGAGGTAATTGATGATGCTGTTGAGCGGCAGTCAGCTGTTGATGCGCTTTACATCTGTTGCAAGCATGTAGCCAATCCCACGCACCGTTTTGATCAGCAGCGGCGAGGTCGGGTCCAGTTCGATTTTCCTGCGCAACCGGGCTACCTGATTGTCAATCGCGCGGTCCAGCGGTGTCCATTCGATGCCATGCAGCAAATCCATGATCCTATCGCGGGACAGCATCCTCTTTGGATTACGCAGAAAAATTGCCAGCAATTGAAAGTCCCCGCTGGTCATCTCAACCCGCGCGCCGGTACGATCCAAAAGTTCGAAGCGATCCAGATAGGCAGTCATCCCATCGAAGGTTACAGCTTCTTCTGCCTCAGGCTGGATTTCCGAGGGTTCGGGCACGGTCAACTGCGGATTTTTTGTGGTACCCGTGCGTCTCAAGACGGAGCGCACACGAGCCAAAACTTCACGGACATGAAATGGTTTGGTGATGTAGTCGTCTGCCCCAAGTTCAAGACCAACAACCCGATCAATAACATCATCGCGACCTGACACCACGATGATAGGGACGTCTGAGTGCTGACGGATACGCTTCGCGATTTCCAGTCCGTTCTCTCTCCCCAATTGAAGATCAAGTGTCACAAGCTGCACATTGTGAGAATGGATTGCATTAAGAGTTCCGGCCTCGTCTTCTGCTTCAATGACATCGAAACCGTCACCTTCCAGACATCTCCGCAGGAGCATCCTCATCTTGGACTCATCATCCACGATAAGGATTTTGTCTGAACTCATAGGTGTGTCCCTTGCTGAGATGGATGTACGTAGGGTGACGCCTTAACGCCTAACAATACTATTGTTCATCGAAATAGCATAGAATTACAAATCTTTACATAGCGTCCGCACTCCGACTTACAATTGTGGGGCATGGATCTCCCAATAGAACTGGGAGACGACCAATGCACATTTCTAGGGCAACCGACTTCGAAAATCCGACAACGCCAATTTCATCCGCTTTTATTCGCGGCAACCGCTCGAAAACTTTTCAGACGCGCAAGCTGAAAGCGGCGCAAACCCTATTCCGCGAAGGCGATGCTGCTCGACACATCTATGAAGTTACCAGCGGGGTCGTTCGGGTGGCCAAGGTTCTTGAAGACGGTCGGCGGCAGGTTATCGCATTCGGATACCCCGGCGATATTATAGGCTTTCCCCAAGATGGCCTGTATCATACCGAATGCGATGCAATTTCATCCACCGAAGTCGTTGCACACAACATTAGAGATCTCGAAAGTGGAGAGCACAATCCCGAGCTGCATCAGCGATTGGTGATGGCCGCGCTCAAAGAGATTGGTGCCATGCAGGATCATTTCATGATGCTTGGCCGGAAATCAGCCAGCGAAAAAACAGCATCGTTTCTGGCACTCCTTATGGAGCGGACTGGCAAGCCTGTGGGGACATACACTCATTTTGAATTTCCGATGACCCGGGCGGATATCGCAGACTTTCTGGGGCTGACTGTCGAGACGGTGAGCCGGACCATCACAAAGTTCCGCAACTCAAAGATGATTGTCTTGGAAAGCTCAAAATCGGTGATCGTGCTTGATCAGGACGCCTTGTGCAACATGGCCGCGTAGCGACCGCGTCGCCTGAGCAGATCGCTCAGGTCGTAATCATAACTTCAGAAAGCACT
>NZ_JBVCWP010000188.1:0-7343 GCF_057460485.1 Boseongicola sp. | reverse complement strand
TGCCAAACGATCTCGCCCCGACCAACATGAACGGCCCTAACCGGACTTTGGCCGCTCCATACAACGCTGCGGTGCAGCTTTCGCATTGCGGCCATTCGTGCATGGCGCAGCATTTTTGTCGGCTAAAACGTCGGTGTGCGGACAAACCGGCCTGATGCGGTTGTGGCGTAGATCATGGCCTCGGCACACGGCCCACACCCACAGGCTCTGCGGCAGCGCAGCGCAGCGAAAAATTACCAAACCCGATATTGGCAACATGCCAAGTCGACAAAATCCAATCCGGCCATTCGCTGCGCTCACTCTCGATGTCTCAGTTGCGGGACCAACCCGACCTTCACTCAAATCAATTCAGCTGGTGCTTTCCGTCCGCCGCAGACACTTTCCGGCCTTCGGACATGGCGCGCCGCCGCGTCAAAAGCTGCCTTTGGCGCGCTACGCAGCATTTTGCAGGTGCGAATGCGCACCGCAAGGACGGTGACCCACTGCCTTCGCCGCCGCCGTTCAATCGGCCTATTGACTATCGATGAACTGCGCAAGTATTCTACGAGCCTGTCAAATTCACGCGAGCAATCTGCCAGCGGAGGGGGCGTGCGCGTATAGACCCGCGCCGCGCGACTGTGGGCAGTTGCGGGTCGAGGGAGAGAATTTGAATGTTCAGCAAGACATGGATACGTAAATTTGGTGCGGCGGCATTAACCGCAGGGATCATCTTAGGGGGCGGTTTCGCACATGCCCAGGAAGAGGATTGGAGCCAGGTTGAGACTGCCGCAAAGGCGGAGGGCGCGCTGCTAGTTTATTCGACCACAAGTCGTACAGCCAAGGCGGCGGAGAAATTCTCTGCAAATACCGGCATCACCGTGGAGGTTGTGCGGCTGGGCGAGCAGGACCTTATCCAGCGGGCCTATCAGGAATCAGTGGCAGGCTTGAACGAAGTCGACATGATTGTCGCTGAGGATTGGGTGGCCGCCCGCGAACTTCTGTCCAGCACCGGATATTTCATCAACTATATCCCACCGACGGCCCGTGAGCTTTTTGCAGAACGTCATCAGAACCCACTTGTGCTGGGCTATATCAACCGCATTTTCGGCTATAATACTGACAAGCATCCCGACGCCGATCCGTTGGAGAGCGTTTGGGATGTGACGACCGAGGAATATCGCGGACGCGTCATGATCAGGGACGTGGCGATCACCGGGGAACATCAGAACGCCCTGACCGAATGGGTGCGTCGCAGTGACGAGCTTGAAGCCGCGTACGAGCGCCGCTTTGGCAAGCCTCTAGAGATGACGGAGGCCAACGCCGGTCTGGAATTCATCAAGCGTTTTCTGCAGAATGATGCGATCATCATGACGTCGGACACAAAGATATCGAAGGCCATCGGCTCAGCCGGGCAAGAAGATCCGCCCTACGGCATGTTCTATGTCTACTCCAAGCATCGCGACGCGAAATTGCAGGATCTGCGCATTTCCGACAGCCGGCAGATTGATCCGACGCTTGGATATTACTATCCGATTGTCCTGCAGTTGTCGGCCAACGCAAAACATCCGAATGCGGCCAAGATGTTCATGGAATATCTGGGTACGCTGGACGGTTTCGCGCCGTGGGCGGATTCACCTGGCGTTTACACACCTAACCCCAACCAAATTCCCTTCGAGGGCGACATGCCCTTCTCTTGGTGGGAAGAACGCATGTGGTCCTACGACCTCGACTTCGCGGCCGAGAACCGCGGCATCGTGCTCGATACCTGGCTGAAGTACGCGCAGCGCTGACACTGCCAGACATAATCACATCCTGTGACACCTGTAGCCCGGGGCCTGCGACACACCGCAGGCCCCGATTGCCGAAGCGAGGCGCAGGCGAGTACCGGGTTCGACAAAGAGCTGAGGACGACCCCGAATGCGCAACGCATACAACCGATTTCGCCTTGGCCTGACGCCCCAGAGTGTTCTTGCGTTCGTCTTTCTGATCATCCTTGGATATCTGGTCATTGTGCCGCTGTTCCTGATGCTGCGCGAAACTTTCCTGATCCATCCGCTTGAACGCTTCCAGATACCTGGTTCGAGTGTCGGCGACCTGACCTTTGCTCACTGGGAACGCAATTTCCTGAGCGAGAATGCATATGCGTTCTTCTACCGGCCGCTGCTGAATACTCTCAGGATCGCGCTAGGCATGTCGTTTCTGGCGCTGGCAATCGGCGGCACCCTTGCTTGGCTGGTGGTGCGTACCGATCTGCCGATGAAAGGTCTGATCTCGAACGCGGCGATCATCCCTTATATCATGCCGTCATGGACGCTGGCGCTCGCCTGGATCACCATGTTCAAGAATACACGCATTGGTGGCGATCAGGGGATCTTTACCGCGCTGACCGGTGTCGTCACACCCGACTGGTTCGCCTACGGGCTGTTCCCGATCACGATCTGCCTGGCGTTGCACTACTTCCCCTTTGGTTTCATGCTGATTGGCGGGGCCCTTCGCAATATCGACGCACAGCTCGAGGAATCGGCTGAACTTCTAGGCGCGTCGCGGCCGACCATCCTGCGTCGAATCGTCATTCCGTTGGTCCTGCCGGCGATCTTCTCGACCTTTCTTTTGACGTTTTCAAGGGGTCTTGGCACCTTTGGGACACCAGCGTTCCTGGGCGGCCCGGTGCGGGAATTCGTGCTGTCAACATCGCTCTATGCAAACTTGATCGGCCAGAGGCCGGGCATCGGATACCTCGCCGCCGTGGCCATGATCGCCCTAGGGGTGCTGGTGCTTTATATGGACTACAAGATCATTGGCACACGTCGAAGCTTTGTCACCATTTCCGGCAAGGGTGCACGCGCCGGTCTCGTAGCACTGGGTCGCTGGCGCTGGCCAATCGCTGGACTTGTGCTGGGTTTCATTTTCGCGGTCATCGCGATACCGCTCACCGCATTGGCCATTGACACTGTGATGCTGCGGCCGGGCATCTATTCCTGGGACAATTTCACTTGGCACTACTGGGTCGGGGATGCGAGTCTTACTGTTGGCCTCGGAACCGGTGAACCAGGTATCCTGCGAAACTGGCAGCTGATGTCGGCGCTGGGCAACACAATGAAGCTTGCTGTGGTGGTTGCGCTTATTACCGGCATTCTTGGAATACTCGTCGGCTACGCGATTGTACGGCTGCGCGGCCGCTGGGTCGCGCAGGCGCTGGACCAGATGTCATTCTTTCCCTACCTTATGCCCTCAATCGCCCTCGGCGCGATATTCCTAGCGATGTTCGCCGTGCCGCGCGGACCGATCCCATCGCTTCACGGGTCTTTCTGGTTGTTGGTCATCGTCTGTACGGTCAGTTACTTGCCCTATGCAGTAAAGGCCGGGGTCAGTGCTATCCGCCAAGTAGGGCCGGAACTGGAAGAGGCCGCAATCATGGTAGGTGCGTCCTGGTGGACGCGCATGCGGCGTGTGTTGATTCCCATACAGAAATCGACCTACTTTTCCGGCATGTTGCTGCCCTTTATTTCTGTCACGCGCGAACTGTCTCTGCTGATCCTGCTCGTGACCCCGGCAACACAGCTCGCAACGACTATCACGCTGCGATACACGGATCGTGGTTGGTACCCCTACACGAACGGTATGGTGCTGCTTTTGGTCATAATCGTTGTGACCAGCACAGTCGTCAGCCGGCGAGTGATGGGGACAAGTATCGCAAAGGGCCTTGGAGGCTAAGATGCCAGAAATTGTATTAGACCGGGTTTCCCGCATCTATGGAAAGGACGTGCGTGCGGTGAGTGACTTGACGCTCGAAATTCCGGACGGTTCGTTTACCACTTTGCTTGGACCATCCGGCTGCGGCAAGACGACTTCGCTTCGGATGATCGCAGGCCTCGACATGCCGACCACCGGCACCATTCGAATCGGTGACAAGCTTGTATTTTCGCGGGATCAAGGACGATCGCTGCCGCCGGCCAAACGAGGCCTGGGACTAGTGTTTCAAAGCTATGCTCTGTGGCCGCATCTTACTGTCGCCAAGAACATTACTTTCGGTCTGGAGGTTCAGCACATTGGCAAGACAGAGGCGGCGCGGCGTCTTGAACAGGTGGCAACTGCGCTGCAGATCGACGAATTGCTCGATCGCTACACCAGTGAACTTTCGGGCGGGCAACAGCAGCGTGTTGCCATTGCCCGCGTGCTCGTGATGGAGCCATCGGTGCTTTTGCTTGACGAACCGCTCTCGAACCTTGATGCAACACTGCGCATGGATATGCGGGCCGAGCTTAAGCGCCTGCATCATGATACTGGAGCAACCATCGTATATGTGACGCACGACCAGCTCGAGGCGCTGACAATGTCGACCCACATTGCGCTGATGCAAGGCGGCGAACTGCAACAGTTTGCGCCACCACTCGACGTCTATTCCCGTCCGGCAAACAAGTTCGCCGCCGACTTCCTCGGAAATCCGCGCATCAATTTGCTGGAAGGCAGCATCAAAAATGGGCGAGTCCGTTGCGTAGGGCTGGAGCTGGCGCTGCCGTCAGGCATTGCGAAACCAGACAATTCCGCCGTAACTCTGGGTCTGCGTGCCGAGGAGATACGGTTGCACACTCAGCCCAAGGCAGGCACTGAGTCTGCGCGGGTCACAGCGGTGCTGCCGACAGGGTCTGATTGGTACTATCACGTCGATATGAACGGGCAGACGCTCACAGTTCGCCAGAACGATGCACCTCAACTGCAACTCGGCAGTACGGTTCATGTAGAAGCAGTTCCCGATCCGGTAAAGCTCTTCTCGGCAGACGGCCTTGCGATTGCCCTCCCTCAAAATCATTCAGAAGGCGTGTGACGTTGAACAAACCGATGTTGCTTGTTACTGGCATGTCCGGAGCCGGAAAAACCGAAGCCATGAAAGCTCTGGAAGACCTGGATTTCTTTTGCATCGACAACCTGCCGCCGCAGCTGTTGAAGGAACTGTCCAAGCTTTCCGACCTCTCGTCCGAGCAAGGCGATCGTTTTGCCGTCGCGATGGACGTGCGCGGGCGGTCGATGTTCGACCATCTGCTCGCAGCTGTCGGCCAATTGCGTGAAGATGGGGTTGCCCACAGAATTCTGTTTCTGGATTGCGGCGATGATGTGTTGGTGCGGCGATATTCGGAGTCTCGCCGAAGGCACCCGGTTCGCGAAGGTCATAGCCTGTACGAACAGATAGCTGCCGAACGCTCTTTGCTGGCCCAGGTACGCGAGCGCGCCGATTTTGTGCTCGATACCACAGGGACAAATACTCACGCGTTGAAAGAGCGTCTGGGGCGCATTGTACTGAACCGGGACGTCACTCAGGAACTCGACGTTGACGTGATGAGCTTCGGCTTCAAGCACGGGGTGCCACTGGACGCGGATCTCATGCTCGATGTCCGTTTTCTGACCAACCCTTACTATGAACCCGAATTGCGTCCGCAGACGGGTCTGGATGGGCCCGTCGCCGACTATGTCTTTGCGCAACCCGAGGCCGAAAACCTGATAGATGAGATCAGCACTTTACTTAAACGCTGGATCCCATTGTACGCTGCCGCGGGAAAAGCTCGTCTGACTGTGGCGATTGGCTGCACCGGTGGGCAACACCGTTCCGTAGCGATTACCGAACGACTGGCGAGCCTGCTCGCACAGGATTTCAAGCATGTCGCACAGGTGCACCGCGACCTGAAAAAGAACCTTTGTCGCGATATTCAGTAGGCTGGTGCGCGTAGTGACCAATGTTGGGTGACAAGTAACTCCATTCAGATCGATAGCATCACGGCAGTTTATTCCCGCGGAGCCGCCATTGGCACGCCCGTTTCGGAATATCGTCTGCGAATGGCCGGTCTCGGGAAATCTTTGGCAACTCTTCGCCGCCGCAAAGAACGATGGCCACCTCATTGGCTTGAAGGGGCTGGCACGAAATCCAAGGTCTCGAAAGGGCTCCTTGCTGCCGTTAGCCGCATGGCAGCGATCCTGCCAAACGATCTCGCCCCGACCAACATGAACGGCCCTTTGCCGACATTCACCAAGATTGACCTTACCGCGGCGCGGCATACCAAGAGCGGCCATTCATGCACCCTGCAGCATTTCCGTCCTTGGAGGTCTGCATCGCGGACAAAGCTGGCGTTCATTTGGCGATGTTCAAAGCATGCGCACTCTATCATATTCAGTCGCTCACAGCCGCTCACAGTCCAAATTGTTTGCCAGCCTCGTTGGCCTTCGCTAGCCTAAAACCGTTGTCGGCTGGAACTTTCGGGGATCCGGGAGGCTCTGCTGAAAGCATGGGAGACCGAGATGGATGTTAGAGCGAATTTCCGAATTTCTGGCAGCTATTATGAGGCGTGCAACTGCGAAGCGATCTGTCCCTGTAGGCGTCAAGGAGACATTCCCGGCGGTAGGTCTACATATGGAGACTGCGATTTCTTGCTGTCTTGGCACATTCTGGAGGGCCAGTTTGGGAGCATTGATCTGGCGGGACTAAATGTTTCGATCGCAGGAACCTACAATGATGATGTGGGTGACGACATCTGGTCTGTTTTCATCTACATCGATAAGAATGCTTCGAAACCGCAGTTTGGGGCACTTACCCAGATCTTTAAAGGTGACGCAGGCGGTAATTTTGGGGTCGCGGCGAATTTCTCGAAAGTTTTGGGAATTACTCCCGCAGACATTCGTCTTGACCACACAGCCGGCGCAGAAACCATCAATGTCGGATCGCTGACGTCAGCTGAGGTCGTGCGGGATTTCGAATTCGATGGCCGAGTGTCCTGTGGTATTCCAGGGCACGACTTTCCGGGACAGGAATCGATTTCGAACTTGTCTGTACAAGATGCGCCGCTTGCATTCAGCTATTCAGAACGATGCGGGTTCGCGACTAATTTCGCCTACTGGAACTAACCTGTGTGTAATCTTTCGTGACGATGCAAACCACAGCAATTGTCAAACAGCGCAACGGTGTCTTCTTCCTTGTTGGGCTGTCTGCCTTAGGGTGGCTCCTCATCTTCTGGTCTTCGGAGAACATGTCATCTCCGGTTGTTTCGATGATGATGCCGATGGATGTGAATTGGGGTCTCAGCGAAATCGTGGCGGTCTGGATAATGTGGGCGGTGATGATGGGGGCGATGATGTTGCCATCGGCAATGCCCATGCTTGTTGTACACCGCCGCGTCGCCGCAAAAAGAGATCCCGGCGCCACTAATTCCAATACCTGGTTCCTGATTGGTTACGTTTTGACCTGGACCTTGTTCAGTGCTGTCGCGGCTGCTGCGCAATGGGGGTTTCAACGTGGGGGGATGCTTTCGCCCATGCTTAGGCTTCAGGACCAGTCGATTGCCGGTGGCTTCCTTATTGCGGCAGGCATCTTTCAATTC
>NZ_JBVCWP010000187.1:0-7390 GCF_057460485.1 Boseongicola sp. | reverse complement strand
GTTGTGTTGAGGGTGCAGCAAACTTGGTTATGGTTATCGGTATCAGCCCGGGGTGCGGCCCGGGGAGTGGTGTCAGACCAATTCGAACTCGTCTCGGAATGGGCAGTGACGCTGCCCCTTATGCCGCGCAGGGATCACGCCACTCAACAAGAGCGGCGGCGCGGTTGAGCTTGAAGCTGGGTCGGGTTGAGGGGCTGCGTTTCTGATTAAAGTGATTGCAGACGAAAGCGTGAACGGCCGCGAATTTCTGTAAACTTCGCATACTGAGAAACCGTTGCATGGCCCGTTCTCGTCGTCGGAACGGCAGGTGTGAATTCTCCGCTCGGTTATTCAGCAAGCGACCCGTTTTAGTCTAGTGCTTGCGTTCCGGTTTCTCAACTCATTCAGGCGGCCTTTCGTTCGAACAGTATTGCGACCCGCGATCCCTATGATGAATGCAGCCCTCGGGCGGTTGCCGCAACGCCACGGCCATGTCCAGCGCCTGGATCGCCAGGTTTCTTTTCATACGATTGCTGACAGCCCAACCAATGACGCGCCGAGAATGCAGATCGTTGATGACGGCCAGATACAACCACCCTTCGCTGGTCCAGATATGGGATATGTCGCCCGCCCACTTCCGGTTTGGGCCATCCGCAGAGAAACCCTGATCCAGCAGAATGGGCGCAATGTTGAACGTGTGGTTGCGATCGGTCTTGCGCCAAGATCACCATATCGTCGCGCTGTCTGCGGCTCATTGGGCGGCTTCGCCATGCACGAAATCCCCGCGATGAAACTTGCAGAATGCGGCAGAGAAATTCCACAGGCCAGACTTCTTTCCGGGAATCAATGAAAGCAAACCTCATCGGCTTTGGCCCGCAAGGAAGATTGCCGCTTCCTAAGAAACAGCCGCTGTCGCAGGAATGGGTGCCAATGCAAATCCGAGGGTCCTGGCGCGCCGTTGAAGGTTTGACAGCATACGCTGCCGGTGTCGCTCGTCGTAAGCTGCCGCGCCCTGATCTTGGTAGGTCATGCCATGCCGCACAGCGTTGTAAAACAGCACCGCGATTTTGCGTGCTGTTGCCGTGACCGCTTTCTGCTTGCCGATACGCGATGACAGTCGCCGATAGAACGCGCCCAAGGCCGTATCGCTGCGGCCAATGGTTGTCGCGGCCAACCTGAGCAACGCTGCAGCACGGCTTGAGGACCGGCGCGTGCGTGAGGACAGCAATTTGCCGCCGGAGATTTTATTGCCCGGGGCCAGGCAAAGCCACGACGTGAAGTGCTTGGCGCTCTTCCATGCGCACAGGTCCGTGCCGCATTCGGCCACCAGCTTCAGAGCCAGCGAGGGACCGAGGCCGTGGATCTGCGTCAGGTCTGTGCCCAACACACCGTAAAGCGCAGCGCGCACATCAAAGGATGGGGCATTGTGCTGCTTGCCCTTGATCCGAGCCTTGGGCAGTGGAGCCAGATCATTGTCTGCCCGGACCGTCAGCGCTCCAACTGCCACCTCCAGCCTACGGTCGCACGCCTCGATCTGGGCTTTGTAGAAATCGTAAAGCTCCAGCGACTGTGTCAGGGCAAAGATATGTTCCTCGCGGTCGTTGCCGACCAGCGCGGCGTTGATCGTGTCCACAGAGGATTTGCAGCGAACATCCCGGAACGCGGCGAGAGCCTCCGGATCACGCTCGCCACGGACAATGGCGCGGATGATCCGCATTCCTGTGACGCCGGTGATGTCGGAGACGACATGATGCAATTGCAGGTTCATCTCCATGAGTGCCTTCTGCATGTGCTGGATATGGGCTGCAGCATATTCTGTCAGGCGTTCTCGCTGGCGCATGTAGGCGCGCAAGGTGGCGATCTCGGCCTCTGGCCGGAAACTGCCACGCAGCAGGCCATAGGAGTGCAACTGTCGTAGCCATCCGGCATCGCTGACATCGGTTTTGCGACCCGGCACGTTCTTGGCATAGCGCGCGTTCACGAGGATCACATGAAGGCCGTAACCCTCAAGTATCTCAAAGGCCGGAATCCAGTAAACACCGGTCGATTCCATGGCGACGCTGGTGACGCCACAGGATTTGAACCACGTCGCCAGTGAATGCAGATCCTGTGTGAATGTCCCAAAGGCGCGCACGGGCATGTCGCAGGCATCAGGGTTCACCGCAGCCATGTGCATGGTCGACCCAATGTCGATCGCCGCTGCATTTGGATTGACCATCTTCAGATCCGGGTGGCCGCCGGTCGTTGGGTTCGTCATGGCATATCCTCCATTTGGGAAGAAGGGCGTGGGCCATGCAAGTTCGTCATCTTCCTAACCGGGATCACCGCAACAGCGGCGTCACCACTCTCAAGTGCGCATCGACCCATGTGCCACGTTTTTTAACGGGGTCTCACCCTCCAATAAGCGATCGGCAACTGCCCTTCAGGCGCAGCATAGCACAGGCGGTTTATACCGCGCACAGGCGGGCTGCGGCCCGGAATAGTTTTTTAACACGTCCCTCTCCTCGCGCAGGAGCCGGACTTCCTTGCGCAGGCCTTCGTTCTGCCTTTTGACATCCTCGCGCGGACCCGACATCAGATCGTCATGCTGATGCGTCTGACCCCACGTGTTCAGCGTCGAAAGTCCACCCCCTGAATCGGCAGCCGCCTGTGGCCGCGTCAGTCCACCGGTCGTCGCGATGCGCACCGCATCACGGCGAAACCCGTCCGTGTATCTCGTTGCCACTCCTTATCTCCTTCATCGCAAACATTGCTCGAAAGAGACCGGAACTGAACCGGGGCAAGACCAGTCTCCCGCATCCTTTTGTCGGGGTGATGCCAGAGGCGTCAGAAGCGCAGGCATTGACCGGGGTTAAAGCCGCGGGCCTTTGTTCGGTGTTTTATCGGATTAACGCAGATTAATGCGCAGGCCTGCGCGAATGGGAACATAGAAGGCTCACCCTCAACAGAACTTGTGCCAAGGGAAGGATCTATCATGTCGGACACAGCCGCAGAGGCGGAAAGCACGGATCCGGGCCTGCAATCCCGGTTTCCAACAGCCTATACGATCCTGTTCCTTCTGATCATTCTGGTGGCAGTTCTGACCTGGATAATTCCTGCAGGGCAATATGACCGTGTGATGAACGAGGATGTCGGTCGCGAGGTGGCCGTTCCCGAAACCTACAAGACCGTCGAGGCCAACCCGCAGGGGCCGATTGACGTGCTTATGGCCCCGATCGCTGGGTTTTACGATCCTGGCAGTTATGCAGCGAATGCCATCGACGTGGCGCTGTTCGTTCTCTTGTTGGGCGGCTTCCTGGGCGTGGTAAACGCGACCGGGGCGATCGACACCGGCATTCGCAGCGCAATGCGCGCGATGGAGGGCCGCGAGATCTGGATGGTCCCGATATTGATGACGCTTTTCGCCATCGGAGGGACGACCTATGGCATGGCCGAGGAAACACTGGCGTTCTACGCGATCCTTTTGCCGGTGGTTCTGCGCGCTGGCTATGATGCGGTGACGGGTGTCGCGATCATTTTGATCGGTGCCGGTATCGGCGTGCTTGGCTCTACGATCAATCCGTTCGCCACCATCATTGCGGCGGATGCGGCGTCGATCCCTTTCACGAACGGCATTATCCTGCGGTTTGTTCTTCTGATTGGCGGGTTGGGCATCTGTGTGGCCTATGTTATGCGCTATGCCGCGCTCGTGAAGGCCGACAATCAGCGCTCTGTCGTGGCCAAGCAGTGGCAGGCGCATGACCGCCATTTTTTGCGTGGCAATGATGAAGAAACGGCGGACGATGCGTTGACGGGCACGCAAAAGGTTATCCTGATCCTTTTTGCAGGCACATTCGTTACGATGATCTGGGGGGTCTCCACGCAGGAGTGGTGGATGGCGCGAATGGGCGCGCTGTTCCTTGGCTCGGCGATCATCATCGGCCTTATCGGGCGACTTGGCGAAAAGAAACTGACCGGGGCCTTTGTCGATGGTGCGCGCGATCTTCTGGGGGTGGCGCTGGTGATTGGATTGGCGCGTGGCATTGTCGTGATCATGGAGCAGGGGTTGATCGCGGACACCATCCTGCATGCATCCGCGCAAACCCTGGGCGATCTGTCGAGCATCGCGTTCATCTCGACCATGTTCGCGATCGAGGTGGGGATGAGCTTTTTCGTTCCCTCCTCGTCGGGTCTGGCGGTGTTGTCGATGCCGATCCTGGCACCGCTGGCCGATTTCGCCGGTGTCGGCCGCGACTTGGTCGTTACCGCCTATCAATCGGCGAACGGGCTGGTGAATCTGATCAATCCGACCTTCGCAGTGGTCATCGGCGGCCTCGCCATTGGGCGGGTGTCCTATGATCGCTGGATCGTCTTTATCTGGCCGCTTCTGTTGATCTTGACGGTCTTCATAATGGGCACGCTGGCGGTTGGGGCCTGGCTGGGCACGGGGGGGCTGGCATGAGCACGCCCCAACTTGGCGTACATTCCGAAACGGGACAATTGCGGCAGGTGATCGTTTGCAAGCCGGGCCTCGCGCATCGCAGGCTTACCCCGTCGAATTGCGAGCGGCTTTTGTTCGACGATGTGTTCTGGGTCAAACAGGCGCGCAAGGATCACGATGTCTTCTCCGACATCATGCGCGACGAAGGTGTCGAGGTGCTCGATACAGGCACGCTTCTGGCGGAAACGCTTGAGAGTGCCGATGCGCGCCGCTGGGTGCTTGATCACAGGGTCAGCCCGCTGGATATTGGCGTCGGCATGCTGGGCGAGATGCGCGATTGGCTGGACGAGCTGTCTGGCAGCGCGCTGTCGGACGTCCTGATTGGCGGATTGACGGTCGATGACCTGCCATTCGAGCCCGCAGGCATGTTTGGTGCTTATCTGGGTCCGCTTGGCTTTATCCTTCCGCCCTTGCCGAATTTTCTGTTCACCCGAGATAATAGTGCCTGGATTTACGGCGGCGTCACGCTGAACCCGATGTATTGGCAAGCGCGGCGACCGGAAACATTGCTGACTGCGGCCATTTACCGGTTTCATCCGAAGTTCGCAGGTAAGGCGGAGGTGATATGGGGCGACCCCACACGGGATCATGGTCTGGCCACGATCGAGGGTGGCGATGTAATGCCGGTTGGCAATGGTCTTGTTCTGATCGGCATGGGCGAGCGCACGTCGCCACAGGCGATTGGCCTTCTGGCGGAGGCGCTGTTCGACGACGGTCGGGCGACGCGGGTTCTGGCCTGCCAACTGCCCAAGGAACGATCAGCCATGCACCTTGATACGGTGTTCACCTTCTGTGGCGGCGATGTCGTGACAAGCTTTACCGATGTAGCGGCGGAAATGAGCTTGTTCGATCTGCGTCCCGGTGACGGTTCGGCGCCCCTTGATATGAGGCGCCTTGAGCGGCCCATCTTTGATGTTCTGGCAAAGGCATTGGGCTTCAGGCGGTTGAAGGTTGTTTCGACTGGCGGCGACGATCCTTTCGAGGAATCCCGCGAGCAATGGAATGACGGCAACAACGTGCTGGCGCTGCGCCCCGGGGTGGTGGTCGGCTATGACCGCAACGACGACACCAACGCCGCGCTGCGCGCTGAAGGCATCGAGGTGCTGGAGATTCCGGGGGCCGAGCTAGGCCGGGGCAGGGGGGGCAGCCGATGCATGAGTTGCCCGACAATCCGCGATCCGGCATGAAAGGAGCAATAGTATGGCCTATAATCTGAAGAACCGGCATTTCCTGAGTCTGCGCGACTTTGCGCCAGGTGAAATCGGGTTCCTGCTGGATCTGTCCGCGACGCTGAAAGCCGCGAAATACGCAGGGACGGAACAACCGGGACTGAAGGGCAGGGAAATTGCCCTGATCTTCGAAAAGGACAGCACACGGACTCGGGTGGGATTCGAGGTTGCAGCCCATGACCAAGGGGCACATGTCACCTATCTGGGCCCGTCCGGCACGCATCTTGGCCGCAAGGAAACCGTCAAGGACACCGCCCGCGTGCTCGGCCGTGTGTTCGACGGGATTGAATACCGGGGCTTTGGTCAGACGGTTGTTGAGGATCTGGCGGCGCATGCCGGTGTGCCGGTGTGGAACGGCCTGACGGACGAATTTCATCCTACTCAGATACTTGCCGATTTCCTGACCATGCGCGAACACGCGGAAAAGCCATTGCGCGAGGTGATATTCACCTACATGGGGGATGCCTCCAACAACATGGCCGACAGCCTGTTGATTGGTGGTGCCAAGATGGGCATGGACGTGCGCCTTTGCGCCCCGCGTGCGTGCTGGCCGGAAACGCTTATCGAGGCCGAGGCACGGAGCATCGCGCAGGACACCGGCGCGCGCATCCTGATTTCTGATGACATTCAGGAGGCCACGTTGGGTGCGGATTTCATCTATACCGATGTCTGGCTTTCGATGGGAGAGTCCAAGGAGAAATGGGCCGAACGTATCGAGTTGCTGAAGCCCTATCAGGTCACGGCTGATGTCATGACCAATACCGGCAACCCGCGCACCCGCTTCATGCATTGCTTGCCGGCCTTCCACAATGCGGAAACCGAGGTCGGGGCCGAGATCGAGAAGGAGTTCGGCTTGTCAGCAATGGAAGTGACTGATGATGTCTTTGAAAGCGCCGCCTCGATTGTGTTCGATCAGGCCGAGAACCGGATGCACACGATCAAAGCGGTTCTCGTCGCCACGATAGGGCCATAAGGTCATGCTTGTTGTTACAGCCCTTGGTGGCAACGCGCTTTTGCGGCGCGGGCAGGCTCTGACGGCTGTCAACCAGCGCGAAAATGCGCGTGTGGCTGCCAAGGCGCTGGCCCGCATCGTTGAGGCCGGGCACGATCTTGTCGTCACCCATGGCAATGGTCCGCAGGTCGGTCTTCTGGCCTTGCAGGGCCTGTCTTACAAACCCGACGAGGTTTTTCCACTGGACGTCATGGGCGCGCAAACCGAAGGCATGATCGGCTATCTGATTGAACAGGAACTGGAAAACGCCTTGGGCCACAGCCGAACGGTCGCGACGCTTTTGACCCAGGTGCGCGTTGATCCAAGGGATCCCGCGTTCGATAAACCAACAAAATTCGTCGGGCCGGTCCATGACAAGTCGCAAGCCGAGGAGATGGCGGACAGGTACGGCTGGTCCATCGCGCAGGACGGTGAAAACTGGCGACGTGTCGTCCCATCGCCCGCACCGAAAGAGATCCCCGACATAAAGGTCATCCGCCAGTTGCTCGTGCATGGAGCCATCGTGATTTGCGCGGGCGGCGGGGGAATCCCTGTTATCGCGCGCCCCGATGGGGGACTGACCGGCATAGAGGCCGTCATCGATAAGGACGCCGCGAGTGCGCTTTTGGGCGAAACCCTCGGGGCCGATGTCCTTTTGATGCTGACGGATGTTGACGGGGTCTATCGCGATTTTGAAACCGGTCACGCGGC
>NZ_JBVCWP010000186.1:0-7396 GCF_057460485.1 Boseongicola sp. | reverse complement strand
GCTGTATGTGCCCGACCGCATCGACGAGGGCTACGGGCCGAACGAACCGGCGATGACCGAGTTGGCCGCAAAGCATGATCTGATCGTTTGCGTGGACTGCGGAACGGTAAGTTTCGCAGCCATTGCGGCCGCCAAAGGTGCGGATGTGGTGATCCTTGATCACCACTTGGGCGGAGAAACTCTGCCGGATGCTTTGGCCGTGGTGAACCCGAACCGGCAGGACGAAAGCGGAGATTTGGCGCATCTTTGCGCGGCAGCCGTGGTGTTTATGGTCTTGGTGGATGCGAACCGGCGTCTGAAAGCGCGCGGGACCAAGGGGCCGGACCTGATGTCGATGCTGGACCTTGTGGCGCTGGCAACGGTGGCCGATGTGGCCCCGTTAATCGGAGTTAATCGCGCGCTGGTGCGCCAGGGTCTGAAGGTCATGGCACGGCGCGCGCGCCCCGGTCTGGCGGCTTTGGCGGATGTAGCGAACCTGTCGTCACCGCCATCTGCCTACACGCTTGGGTTCGTGTTCGGGCCGCGTGTCAATGCAGGCGGGCGCGTGGGGCGCGCTGATCTTGGCGCGCGCTGTTTGTCGACGCGCGACCCGCACGAGGCGCAAAGCCTCGCCGAAAAGCTGGACGCTTTGAACACTGAACGCCGGGAAATAGAAAATGCCGTGCGAGACGCCGCACTTGAGCAAGCCGAGGCACGCGGTCTTGAAGCACCGCTGGTATGGGCAGCCGGCGAAGGCTGGCATCCGGGCGTCGTCGGGATTGTGGCGGCACGCCTGAAAGAGGCGCCAAACCGACCTGCCGTCGTGATCGGGCTGGACGGCGACGAGGGCAAGGGCTCGGGGCGGTCTGTGACCGGTGTGGACCTTGGGCATGCGGTACAGAAACTGGCCGCTGAGGGGCTTCTTTTGAAGGGAGGCGGGCATCGGATGGCCGCCGGGCTGACTGTGGCGCGCGACCAGCTTGAGGCCGCAATGGCCCGGCTGTCGGAATTGCTGGCCAAGCAAGGCGCCGGAGCCAGTGGCCCACGCGATCTGCGGCTGGATGCCACGCTTATGCCGGGGGCCGCCACGGTCGAGCTGATCGAGCTGATCGAGGCGGCTGGCCCTTTCGGACAAAGCGCCCCCGCCCCGCGATTTGCCTTTCCCGCCGCAAAAATTCTGCACGCCAAACAAGTGGGTTCAGGTCATTTGAAAGTCAGCGTCGGCGACGGACTTGGCGCGCGCCTTGATGCGATTGCCTTTGGAGCCTTTGACAGCGACCTTGGACCCACTTTGATGAACCACGGCGGCGCGCGGTTCCATCTTGCCGGGCGGCTTGAGATTAACCACTGGGGCGGTCGGCAAATCCCTCAATTGCGGCTGGAGGATGCCTCAAGGGCAACCGAGTGAGCGCTCCTGCCCCACTGTGGTCGCAGACATCAAAACCGTCCGCATCGTGGGCCGCGGAGACATCGCCGATGGACGCAGTTTTTGCAGGTTCGGTAAGCGGCGCAGGCGCACCTGCACATGCCGTAGCGCGCCGAGATCACTGACAGTGCAAATATGTGCAAGAATCCTCTTGCCCTTCCGAAGGAGTTTGCCTAACTAGCGCTCCACGCACTGTGGCCCGTTCGTCTATCGGTTAGGACGCCAGGTTTTCAACCTGGAAAGAGGGGTTCGATTCCCCTACGGGCTACCACGCGCTGAATTCCCCTTATTTACGTGATTTACTGGGCTTTAGGTATAGATTTAGGTATAAATGGGGCGGATATTCAGTGGCAAATTACCTGATTAGGCAGGGCAATTGTCAACGCCGGACTAAAACCGCACCAAACGCCGGAGCAAAAGTGCGCCACTTGGCTGGTTCTGGCCGGAGTAAAAATGCGCCACTTTGTTAGATATAGGTTTGTCCATAGTCACACATAGCGGAGCGCCCCCAAATAGCGCCGAAGCTTTGCGGAGCTGTGGTCAAACCGGGCGCGGCGTTTGTTATTCAGGTTTTCTTCGACTGGCGGGAGTGTTTGAGGCGGGAGCTGTCGCCGTTCATTTCCAGAATGTGGACATGGTGGGTCAGCCGGTCGGAAAGTGCGCCTGTGAGGCGTTCTCACTCTGGTTCACTCTGCCGTCGTCGATACCAGCAGTATCATCATCGCGGCGTTCATGTTCAGATGTCGACCATGGTCATGGTCGGGATCGGGATCATAGCGTCAATGCATAATTGAGGTCATCGTGTTCAAACGCTGGCACCATGCGGGCGATCTCATTTTGTGGCGCTTGCCGACGCTGCGCATAGTGTCGCCAGTTGCGTATTACCAAGGCGCACTCACCTATGATCTCATTGGCTTCAGCAAGGTTCCGAACAAAGAATTCCGAAACGTTTTGAAGAAGTTGAAGCGAGGCGGTCGCGTCGTCGTAGTCGATGCGCGTCTTGAGTATTCGGGGTCCATCAGGAACTGGGTTGAGGTCATAACACGGGCTCAGTGCCCATCCTTGTCGCCCGCGCCATAGAAAACCGTGATTTCGAAGGTGATCGTCGGTGTTGCTGATCAACACGCTGAACGCGATGCGACGGAAGAGTTCATTAAGATCATCATCGGGAACAGCACCATGATCGGTAAGTGCATCAACTATCTCCAAGTAACTACCATCATCATCGCCATCATTGTGTTCCGTCATCGCCATGGCGCTCATGAACGGGATGCGCTGCCCATCGATGCGGTCGAACCGCTTCGTGATAAAAATTGGACCGCTGTCGCTCGCCGCAAGGTCGTATTCGATGACGTTAATGCCGGCGTCCTTTGCCATATCCAACGCAATGGCCTCCCAACGCGAGATAGCGTAGGCGTCAGTCTCTTTCGGGAACTTTGCTATGGACAGGTTGCCGTGCTGATCGAACACCGAAGCCTTTGGGCGCGCGCCGCCGAGTGAAGAACCCGGCGCGAAGATCATGAGGAGGTCTTCGTCGGTCTCTTCGCCTCGAAGAATCCGCTGTGAGGCGCTTAGAAGATCGGCAAGTGCAATTGTGGTCGGAACACCGCGTGTCTGTGGTGACTGAAATTCTTCGTCGCCTTCAAAACGGAAGCGTAGGGCTCCCAAGCGAGTTTCGTCGGAGACGCCCAGTAGATAGTCCATCTCGTGAAGCGTTCGTGCCGGACGGCCCGCTTGTTCCGCAAGACGCCGTTCGTTCCGGCGCATAAGCTCACGTCCCCATGTATCCGGGGCACTGTCGCCGAGAGTACCGAACATCTCTTTGCCAGCCGGAGGCGCAAGGCTTCCTCGGCTTAGGGGAAGAGAGGGGTCGAACTGGAATGCTTCTGGTGCTGTCAGCCAATCTGGGTCGTGCTCGTAGGTGACGCGCTCGCGCCGAGGGCCAGCGCGTCGTCGCAGCAGTCCTACCCGCCGACGTTCCCCGTATGCATCGAGGAACACTTCAACGTTGCTCATGTTCTTCGCCCTCGCTGGGGTAGCTGCTCATCTGTAAGCTCAGTGTCGAGCGGGTCAGTGAAGTTGGCGAACTCCTTCAACAGCCCAAGAGCTTGCATGACCAGCAAGTACGATGCGATGCGCACGTTCGGTTCGCCGCCCTCGATCCGGCGAAGGGTGGGTATCGATATCCCGCCTCGCTCGGCAATGAGCTCCATCGGCAAGCGCCGCACTAAGCGTGCTCGTTTGAGCTTCCTTCCAAGACTGCGAAGCTCTCTCTTAGTTGCGGGCGTGATCTTAGTCGAGGCAGGCATAACAGCACACATGGTTTCCCTTATGGTATATAAACTAATATCTGTGTTCTGTTATTGCAAGTGCTAAGAATTACGTACGAGAAATCAAAAACGACGAACATCAAACGACGCAACAGAGCACCCACATTCTGTTAGGCCAAATAAAATAACACACATGTTCTATTATGAAGATCTCAAGATCGACTCCGAGTGGAAGCCTGCTGCAGTGTGATGTCGGACGGCCCAGAACCTGATGTTTGGACCCACTGCCTTTTCACCCTCGCGAGACAGTCCTCTGCGTGGCACGCTCTCATGTTAACCCATTGAGAGCATTGAGCTGCATATGACTTGCAGTGGTACACTCTTCCCCCTATTTTATTGAGGTCATCGCGGCTTCTTGGAGCCCCCTACGGGCTGCCACACACTTGTTTCCCGAAAACCTTATTATGTTGGGCGTATTGACCTTAGGTGTCCGACGTTTTTCAGGCCGTGGTACACCTTTGTTATCCCGGGCAGCGTCAACGCGATCTGCAGCCTGTTCAGCGAGGCGTGCGCGTTTGACGCGTTTGGTATAGATCGCCGTCTTCGCATCGCTGCGAGACAGGTGAGCCATGACTTCTTAAACGGAACCGCTTTGCTCCGCGATGACTTTTGCGCGACGCTTGCAAATACCGTGTTGAGGCCGAGTTGCCTTCAGCAACTCCTCACCCTGTCGATTGATCACGGATTCACAAAGACCCGCCTGTTTGACCCGTTTTCTGGCCCGATTGTCTAGGCTCCCAGAGGACGCGAAGGGTCTTCCATACTCCGTCAGGAGATAAGCTGGTGTATCCTCGGAGAGATTAGCAAGTTCGACCATCACGTCTTTGGACATCGGCACGCGGACCGGTTCTGATCCACGCTTGCCCGGCTGCCATGCAACGTAAAACCGGTTGCCACCTCATTGTGCGGTCCCAAAAGATGTGTGTCTCTGATCCTGCCAGCGGCGTTTTGAGCCAGCAAAAAGTCCAGAAGCCAATACGCCTCAGCGCAAGCAAAGCCAGCGGACGATCCCGTCTATTTAGGGCAGCTTGTAGCGCGTCAACCACCTTGTCCGGAACCACCATGACCGGTTTTGAGGCCGCCGGGGTTGGCGTGTCGTTCGGTGTTTTGGGTTAGGTTTCTCTTTCGTTCTGGTTGTCGCTGATGGTTGTCGCTGACGCTATGGTAAACGCTGCGCAATCAGCGGCTGCGATGCAACTGAAGCGTTTGAGGCAGCTCATATATCGCCTTACCTTGGTGAGGATACTAACCATACGCAAAACGGAATCCTCCTTCGCGCTGATCTGCACTCACTCTTCGACCTAGGATTGATCTGTGTTGAACCTCAGAGGAGGTCCGTTCGGCTCGCACCGAGCCTCAAGGGCGCATCATACGAAGCGTTGGATGGTCGCAAGATCAACTTACCAACCGAACGAGTATCCCACCCAAGCGCTAACGCGCTCGCTCAGCACATGCAGTGGGCGGGCCTCGAAGAGCAATAAACACGACGTTCGCGCCAACGTGAAAAACTACGACCTCTCAAGAACGACCGTTGCCGACAACGATCGGACGAACGAAGGAACGAAGGACTATGAGCTATTGCAAACGACAAAGAGGACGAATGTGGGCTGCAACGACCGTCATCATGCAGATGATCGGGATCATGGTGGGATAATTATTTAACGATCCGTACCATGATCGTCAGTTTCGTGCTTCACATGGCATAAAATCTGCCTATTCATGCCTTTTATAGCACGTATTATTTAATTATCGTGCCAAAATAAACACATTAATTTATTAAACCGTGCTATAAAAAGCATGCTTTTATAAAAATATGTGTTATACAGTACACGTTTAATGCAAGACTACGTGTCTTACTTAGCACGAAAGGTGTGCCATGAGGAATGTAAAAAGCACAGCGAGACGCAAAAATAGCGAGGCAATAGATGCAGTTAGCCGTGCACTCTCGCAACACCTCCACAGGCGCGGCTGGATCGAGCGGTTCCGCGCAGCGCTCGGCATGTCCATAACAGACTTGGCGGCAAAAGCGGGGCTGGACCGATCAGTAGTTTCGCGCGCCGAGCAACGCGAGAAAGATGGCAATATCACGATTAAGCAGATCGACAAGATTGCTGAGGCGATGGGGGGCAAGCTTGTGTACGCGATTATCCCCAAAGAAGGTCGCGTTGAAGACCTCGTCATGGAGCAAGCACGTAAGAAGGCTAGCCGAGTTGTCCGGCGCACCCGCGCTCACATGGCGCTGGAGGCGCAGTCGGAGGGTCTCCAGAGCCAGGAGGACGCTATAGAGGAACTCGCCTCCGAAATGGCGCGCGAAATGGCCCGTGGTTTCTGGCGGTGACTGAGATACTGAACCAGCCCATGGGCGCCAGTGATCTCACTCCAGACGAGCTGAAGGGGCTAAAGGTGCCGGGCATTACGACCCACCGCGAGTTGAACGAAGTCGAGGCGGTCAACATCGAGCAGGGGCTACTTTGGCTAGATCAGAGGCCGCGAACTTTCGATCTACTGACGGATGACGCAGCCAAGGAGATCCATCTGCGCTTGTTTGGGGGTGTCTGGAAATGGGCCGGTGAGTATCGCCTGACCGGGAAGAACATTGGCGTTAACGTGGGGCATATTTCAACGGAGATGCGATACTGCTTGGACGACGCAAGAATGTGGCTTGACCGTGAGGTTTATCCACTTCCGGAGTTGCTTGCGCGCTTTCACCACAGACTTGTGAAAATTCACCCATACCCCAACGGCAACGGCCGCTGGTCACGTATAATGACAGACGAACTGCTGCGTCGCATCGATGACGACCGATATCTCAATTGGTCCAGGGGCGGCAGCCTTCAAACAGAGAACACACACAGGCGCAGATACATCGATGCTTTACGCGCGGCAGATCAGTACAACTTCGACCTTGTCACCGAATTCATTGGCGATGCGTTGGAGTAGTGTGACTTGTTCAGCCGGTCTGCCGTCCTCCCCGAGTGGTCGAAGTAGATGAGCAGCAGAACTATCCCTTTGGGCTCGTCTCGGTCATTGTCGGTGGCTTGGAGGAATGAGCGTTTCCCGCTCAAAGAGGACTCGTGATACAAGACCTCAGTTTCTGGCAGCTTGACCGTTCCGAAAAGCACTCTGAGCAACGGTCCCGCAATGTCCTTGCCAATGTTGGCAGTGGTACACGCTAGGTCTAACCCATTGATCGCATTGAACTGCATTCGACCGATCGTGGTACAGCTAACCTCTTATTTCATTGGGGTTTTCGTGGCTTCTTGGAGCCCCCTACGGGCTACCACTTACCCCCTAATTATTCTATTAATATAGACAATTGGGTATTATGGCACCGTCAGGGGCACTGCGCCGCATCTTTCCAGTGCCTTCATACCTGTATGAGAGCAGTGGACGTTCTGTTTCAATTGTCAGTGACCTTGCAGATCATGCCACTTCTTGCTTTCATTTTAAGCCCGCCTTCCCCAAGTAGTCCGATGTTTTCGCGCCTCTGGAAGCCACTAATGTGTTATGTTTCAGCATGTTAATAGGGTTGAAGGCGGCATATCATGGATCACCCAAAGGGTGCAGGCGAAACGGGAAATGTTCGGCTTGGATTTGACCGTCGCGTGCGGCTGGAATTTCATGGATCAAAGATCAGTTCGGACGGTGGTCTGCTGTTGTT
>NZ_JBVCWP010000185.1:0-7567 GCF_057460485.1 Boseongicola sp. | reverse complement strand
TTTCGGTTGAGGGCGGAGTTCAGGTCTTCCGGGGACAGCAGGCTATCGAATTTGGCACCTGCAAAATAGGTATTCGACCAGATTATCCGAGCTGCACAATTAATCTCGCCAAAACCAATGGCGAGAGCTGCGCCTACAGACGGGGCGTTCCTCCAAAAGAGCCTTACGTTTCCATAAGAGCTTCACGCCGCCTCGTGAGATATCGACCGCACCGGCCATTTCGGGCGCGTTTTTTTGTTTAGATACAAGGACCGGAATGATCACAGGGCGTCTGAACATGCGTTTGGCGCGCCCGATCGTAGGCGCGCGGCCACGCAGAAACTGGGTGGCTCCGGCCGTGCCGACACCTGCAAAGATCGGCAAAAAAATGGCCAATGCCAGCGCAGGGCGTGCCAATCGAGTCTTGGACGGATTGTCTTTTGTCGCAACCGCGTCGCGGTCACTGGCCGACGTTTCGGCAGCATCATCGCCAGATTGCGTCACATTGATCGGCTCGATATCGCAGCCGGTTGAGGCCACAAGTCGGTCCACGTAGTTCAGGTTTTCAGCGGTTCGGGACGTATGCTGTCGCGGTTGATCCATGCGGCATTTAACACGGCTAAGGCTTCGCAGAGCAGGCAAGAGACGCGGGTGATGTCGGCCAAGGCGCCTTCGGTCCCAAAGCCCCGGCCAAGTGCAATTGCGTCGGTGGAGTGTAAATTTGCGGAAAGCGCGGTGCAATTGGTTTGCCAATAACTTTGGCTTTGGGTTTTCAGGAGCTGATCGTAAAGCTTGCCAAATCCCGAAAGTTCGCGCGCCGCCTCGCAAGCGAGCGCAGAGCCCCCTGCGAGATAGCTGACCAGAAGTGTGGCGGGAAGACGCTTTAGATGGAACGATGGCATGGGGGCAATCTTAGGGTGCGGGGTCGACGGCCTGCCGTTTAGGGCGGTGGGTTTTTCGTCTTAACGCGGGCTTTGTCTTTGATGTTGGCGGGTAGATGCGCGGCTTGATTGCGCGCCTTTCGCGCGCCGTGTATGAGTTTTGCAATGGCATTGAGAACCGGAGAACACGCATGCGTCGGGTCGTCGTCACAGGACTAGGAATGGTAACGCCACTTGCATGTGGTGTTGAGGAAACGTGGAGCCGTATTCTTGACGGTCAGTCTGGCGCGGGACCGATTTCGCGTTTTGACGCGAGCCACCTGGGCACAACATATGCGTGCGAAATCCCGCGCGGCGATGGGTCGGACGGGACGTTCAATCCTGATGACTGGATGGAGCCGAAAGACCAGCGTAAGGTCGACGATTTCATCAT
This sequence comes from Boseongicola sp., assembly GCF_057460485.1. Lineage (NCBI taxonomy): Bacteria > Pseudomonadati > Pseudomonadota > Alphaproteobacteria > Rhodobacterales > Paracoccaceae > Boseongicola > Boseongicola sp. Next base: position 6,274 of record NZ_JBVCWP010000185.1, on the reverse strand, counting down.
TTACGGGATGGCCGCTGCGGTTCAGGCTGTGACGGATTCTGGTTGGGCGCCAACGGACACCGAAAGCCTTGAGCGCACCGGTGTCATGATTGGGTCTGGCATCGGTGGTTTGCAGTCGATTGCCGAGACCGCGATCTTGCTGAAAGAACGCGGCCCCCGTCGGGTCTCGCCGTTCTTTATTCCGGGTTCACTAATAAATCTTGTGTCGGGGCAGGTGTCGATCCGGTTTGGCTTTAAGGGGCCGAACCATGCGGTAGTGACGGCCTGTTCTACAGGGGCACACGCCATCGGCGATGCGGCACGTCTTATCATGCTGGACGACGCGGATGTGATGGTGGCCGGTGGGGCCGAAAGCCCGATTTGCGAGATAGGCATCGCCGGGTTTAACGCTTGTAAGGCGCTTTCGACAAAGCGCGGCGATGATCCGACCAAAGCGTCGCGGCCCTATGATGTGGATCGGGACGGTTTTGTCATGGGCGAAGGTGCGGGCATTGTTGTGTTGGAAGAATACGAGCACGCGAAGGCACGCGGGGCGAAGATTTACGCCGAGATTTTGGGCTATGGTTTGTCGGGCGATGCGTATCACATCACCGCACCTTCCGAGACTGGCGAGGGCGGGGAGCGTGCTATGCGCGCGGCTTTGCGCTCGGCCAAGCTTTCGGGGGCGGATATTGATTACATCAATGCTCACGGCACGTCGACGATGGCGGATACTATTGAGCTTGGCGCGGTTGAGCGTGTGATGGGCGATGCGGCGGCTGCGGCCACGATGTCGTCGACTAAATCGTCGATTGGTCACCTTTTGGGGGCTGCGGGGTCGGTAGAGGCTATCTTCTGCGTGCTTGCTATGCGCGATCAGGTGGCGCCGCCGACGATCAATCTGGATGACCCGGCGGTCGAGCCGAAGCTGGATTTGGCGCCGAATGCGAAACGCGAGCGGAAGATCAACGTGGCTTTGTCGAACTCGTTTGGGTTTGGCGGCACGAATGCTTCGCTGGTTATGGGCCGGGTTGACGTCTGATGTGGCGCAATCTCGCGTCCAATGTTCTGACATTGATGATTGTTGCGCTTGTCGTGGCGTTTGGCGGGCTTACATGGGCGCAGCGGCAATATGAGGCCGTTGGGCCTTTGAACGACGCGATTTGTTTTCAAGTTACTCCGGGCAGCAATATGCGGCGTGTGGCGTCGAGTCTGTCTGAGAAGGGTGCGATTGCAAACGCGACGATTTACCGGCTGGGGGCTGACTATTCCGAGAAGGCCAATGATCTGAAGGCGGGGTCTTTCCTTATTCAAGAGGGCGCGTCGATGGCGCAGATTGTGGACGAGATCACCGGCGATGGGGTGTCGACCTGTGGCACGGAAGTGATCTACCGGATTTCGGTGAATTCAAAGACTGTGCGGGTGCGCGAGTTGGATGCGTCTACGCAGGAGTTTGAGATAACGGCGGAGTTTGATCCGGCGGCGGATGAGCGACCCATGTCTTATGTGAGCGCATTGGACGATGTGGCAACACGGTATCGCGTGGTGATCGCGGAAGGCGTGACCAGCTGGCAGGTCGTGGATGCGATCCGGGCGTTTGATTTGTTCGAGGGCGAGGTTGCAGATGTTCCGGCTGAGGGGACGTTGGCGCCGGATGGTTACGAGGTGCGCCTGGGGCAGGATCGGGCGGAGTTCCTGAATTCGATGGTCGCTATTCAGTCGATACGGTTGACGGAAGCCTGGGAGAACCGAGCTGAGGATGCGCCAGTGGACACGCCTGAGGAGGCGTTGATCCTGGCCTCGATCATTGAGAAAGAGACATCCGTGCCGGACGAGCGTGGCGTTGTGGCAAGCGTGTTTGCCAATCGGTTGCGACAGGGCATTCGGCTGCAGACGGACCCGACGGTGATTTACGGGATCACGCGAGGTGAGGGAGTTTTGGGGCGCGGTATCCGGCAGAGCGAGCTGCGGCGTGAAACTCCGTGGAATACATATGTGATTTCTGGGTTGCCGCCGACTCCGATTGCGAATCCGGGGCTTGCGAGCATTCAGGCGGCGCTTGATCCCGATGATACGGACTACATTTTCTTTGTAGCAGATGGGACGGGCGGGCATGCGTTTGCTGTGACGCTGGCCGAGCATAACGCCAATGTTGCGCAGTGGCGCAAGATCGAAGCGGAGCGGGTGAACCAGTAGCGCGTTGACTACTTGGGAGTTTATCCGTCCGGGCACCAAAAATACCCTTTTGATAATTGCACGTTTCGGAATTATGATAATTACATCAATAACTTAGAGTTAACGTTTTGCGCGATCTTGGGTATACCTAGAAGCAAGATAGGATAGGTGGCAGAGCGCGGCTCGCGGATATCCCGTTGTGCGTTTTAACCAGAACTGCCTGCTGCATTCCCCAAATAGACAGGACCCCGTCATGACCGATGACCCCACCGGCAGACCGGAGCCGATGCATCGCGTCGGCTTCTCTAGCAGAGTGAGCGGATCCTGCGCGATTTGCTTGTGGCGTTCGTTACGGCAACGGGACAGATGCGCGCAGCAGAGCCGCTGGACGAGACCGATACTCCAAGCGCCAGAGTGATATTTGCAAAAACCCGCGCGACAGTGATCCCAAGAGATTCTGACGAATGACAAACGTTTCCAGATTTCTGGCAGGGTCTTTTCAAAAAAGCCCCATAATTTCGACGCGATCCGCAACGACCTTGGGCGCAGGCTTGATCGCAATCGCGACGCCTGAGGCCCAGAAGACGTTTCTGAGTAAACCTGCTTGGCGATGTCGCGAGGGCCTTGCCGCATCAGTTGCCGCTCGGGGGTGACTGGCGCACTTGGTTGATTCTTGGGGGTCCGCGCCGAGGTTGAAGGCTCGGAGCCTTTGCAGCCTTGGCGCTCGAAGCGCGTGGCCTTAGTTGGGGAGACCTTGAATCAGGCGCGCGATGTGATTGTGCTTCGGGAAAACGATATTCTTATTTGTTCGCCTGAGTATCGAAAGCCGGTCTGGGGGAGGCTGCGAGGCGTCGGTTGGTTTGGCCAAACGAAGCGGTCGCGCAGGTTTTTTCTACGCATGATTTCGAGGGCCTTCGAGGACCGCAGTTTGATGCGGCATGGATCGATGAAATCGGCTGTTGGGCTATTGATAGAGCGACCGATCAGCCCAACAAACTTCTTGATCGGAAGCCGTCAGATGGCGCGTTGCCAAAGTATTCAAACGGCGGGCGCGATTAGGTTATTCAGATGCAATATCTGCGGGCCATGGCGGAGTTCTGGAGAGAACCGGACGACAACCCGGAAGCCACGCTTTATGCCGGCAAGATGGTCAATCCCGATCGGATGTTTGTCTGGGCATGTGACATGCGGCTCTTTCCGCATTTTCCGGGGACTTCGGCGCTTTGGAGTGATGGTGAGAACTATGCGCGCGGGCATTGGTTGTAGGACCGTTTCTCTTCGCGGTCAGCGCGGCACGGACGGTGCCATTCCTGATGTCTGGCCAGTCGGATCGGTGCTTGTCGTGCTGGACACAAGCGCCGTGCAGCTGCCGATCTCGCCGGTGCAGCGCGATTTTGCGTGCGTCTATCGGGTTGGATCAGTGTCAAAGGCCGTGGATCACCCCGCGTGTCGAACGCTTGAGCATGCGGCCAAGGGTGTCGGGCTGAGGCCCTATCAGCCGGCTCATTTGTCGTGGGCGCGCACCGGGGCGGGCGATGTTGCGGTGTCATGGAACGGAAATCGCGCGTTGACGGCGATCCTTGGGATTTGAGCGATACACCATTGGGCGAGGTGACCGAGGCCTATCAGGTTCGGGTGCGGGTCGGTGGACGATACTGAGAGAGCCGCCCGTGACGCGGCTCTCGTGGCTTTATGTGACGGCAGATCAGACGGCTAACGCGTGGTTGGCGCTGACGACCAAGAACGATGACGGTGTACGGCCTAGGGGGAGAAATTTCGGACATCGGTGGAGCTAGCGGCTTTGAGAATGGCGTGGTGGGCAGGGCAAACAGATATGTCAGCGGGATCGGCGTCCGAGCGGGCGCCTGAGCGCGTGGGATTACGGGAACCCTGCTTCCGGACTATGCGGCGGACCTTCTTTTGACCGCAACCGGCGGCGATTTTTGACGGCACGGGCATGTTTCGCCTTGCCGTGCGTTTTGCTGCCGCGGGCATCGTCCGCGTCAGCCATTTGCGCAGGACAGACACAGACTGACGGTCGGGTCCAACGCAATCCGACCGGCTGCAATGTCGTCTCCGCAATCCTGGCAGTGGCCAAACTCTCTCTCTTCCAAGCGTTTCAAAGCAGCGATGATTCGGTGCCGTCGCCCGGCGCGTCGACGTGCGGTGGCTTGCGCCATGGCCTGACGCTGCATGGCGTCCATTCGGCTGAGCCGTCCGATCGATTGCTGGTCCAGCGTCACCGTTTTTTGGTCGTCAGCGCCAAGTGCATCGTCGCGTTCAAGCGCCATGAGTTCTGTTTCCAGAACCTTTCTCGCATCGCTCAGGTCCATCCTTGTCCTCGCATTTTGTTTCAAATGCCTTTTCAGGTTACGTGCGCATGTCTATATGCTGTAAGTGCCGCGAGGCAGTGAAAAGGATTTGGTCATGGCCGAGCTACAGCGTAAACCCCGAAAACTTGATCCTGTCTGGGACCAGATTGCGCAGGAAGCGCGCGCTGCTGTCCTGAAAGAGCCACTGATTGGTGGTCTTGTCCATTCAAGCATTCTGCACCACGCCTCGCTTGAGCGTGCTCTAAGTTACCGCCTCGCCATGAAGCTGTCGTCGACTGAGATGTCGGCGCAAATCCTGCGCGAGATCGCTGACGAAGCCTATGAGACGGCTCCGGCATTAGGCGAGGCTGCGCGCGCGGACCTTGTTGCGATTTTCGAGCGTGACGCCGCCTGCCACAGCCTGATGCAGCCGCTCCTTTACTTCAAAGGATTCCAGGCCGTGCAAGCCTACCGAGTTGGGCATTGGCTTTGGGAACAAGGGCGCCGGGACATTGCGTATTTCATCCAGGCCCGCGTCAGTGAGGTATTTGGCGTCGACATTCACCCCGCAGCCATCATCGGCAAGGGTCTGATGATCGACCACGCGCATTCCATCGTCATTGGTGAAACCGCCGTGGTCGGCGACAATGTTTCGATGCTCCATTCCGTCACGCTTGGCGGAACGGGCAAAGAGGATGATGACCGTCACCCCAAGATCGGCAATGGCGTTCTTATCGGGGCTGGCGCGCATGTTCTGGGCAATATCACCGTTGGGTCCTGCTCGCGCATCGCGGCAGGTTCGGTTGTTTTGGAAGAGGTTCCACCGTGCAAAACGGTTGCTGGTGTGCCGGCGAAAATCGTTGGAGAAGCCGGATGTGATCAACCCGCATTGAGCATGGATCAGATACTTAACGGCTGTCCCGGGCAATAGCCAATGCCCGGGATAGCGATTCGCATCAGGCCTTCAAACACGAGCTATCCCACCTTTCCGAGACCTTCCCCTTGCGCCTTCGCGAATTGGCCGTCAGTTTTGGCGGTGAACGACACGCCAGCAAGGGGGATCATCTCATGGCAACCAGGCAGACCAACGGCCGCGGCCGCCGCTACAATTCGATCGTGGATACTGTCGGCGACACGCCCGTTATCCGCATCAACCGGATCGCGCCCAAGAACGTCACGATTTACGTCAAGTTCGAGGCCTTTAACCCTGCGGCTTCTGTAAAAGACCGTCTGGCGCTTTCGATCATTGAAGCGGCTGAACAAGACGGGCGCCTGAAGCCGGGTCAGACAGTTGTCGAGGCTACGTCAGGCAACACAGGTATCGGCCTTGCGATGGTTTGTGCGGCCAAGGGATATCCGCTAGTGATTATCATGGCCGACAGCTTTTCCATCGAGCGCCGCCGCCTGATGCGTTTTCTGGGTGCTAAAGTTGTTCTGACACCACGGGCCGAAAAAGCCGTTGGCATGTATAAGAAGGCAGTTGAACTGGCCGAGAAAAATGACTGGTTCCTTGCCGGTCAGTTCGAGACCGCCGACAACGCCGACATCCACGAAACGACCACAGGACGCGAGATTATTGGCGATTTCGAAGGCGAGCGGCTTGATTATTTCGTCACGGGGTACGGCACTGGCGGAACGGTTTCGGGTGTTTCGCGTGTCCTGCGTAAAGAACGGCCAGACACCAAAATCATCCTAACGGAACCGGACAACGCGGCGTTGATCGCCTCGGGCACTCCTCAGGAGCGCAACGCGGCAAACGCCCCCGAGAGTGGCCACCCTGCTTGGGCGCCCCATCCGATCCAGGGCTG
>NZ_JBVCWP010000184.1:0-7632 GCF_057460485.1 Boseongicola sp. | reverse complement strand
TTGTTCAGCGTCGAAAGACCAACGCCCAAATCTGATGAAACCTGCGGCCGCGTTAAGCCGCTCGTAATCGCGATGCGCACCGCATCACGCCGAAACTCGTCTGTGTATCTCGTTGCCATTCCATATCTCCTTCATTGCAAAAATTGCTCGAAAGAGACCGGAACTAAACCGCGACAAGACCACTCGCCGATCACCCCAAAGACGACGACAATGAACGCCCCGGTCGGCCCACCGACCTGCACCCGACTTCCGCCCAAAAGCGATATAAGGAAGCCTGCGACGATGGCGGTCACGAGGCCCTTTGCGGGATCGGCGCCAGATGCGATGGCGATGGCGAGGCTGAGCGGCAGGGCCACCATTGCAACGGTCAGGCCCGCCAAGGCGTCCTGCAAGAGCAAGCTGCGCGAATATCCGGGGAGGACCGTTAGTATTTTCGGCTTCATAGCTGCAGCCTAGAAGACACAGAGCACAGCGTCTTTGAAAATAAGCAGACAATGGGCCGATCCGAACAAATGTCCACATTGCCCGCTAAAAGGAACTTGGCTCTTTCAGCAGCGAGGGTCTGCTTTGAGCGGCGGACTTTGCATTTCCGCAATGATCTGCTGCCAATAGCGTTGCTGCTTTTGCGGTTTGACCCAATTTCTCATGAACTTCAGGGGCAAAAGCCTGGTCACTAATTGGAGGACGCACATATCCTTTTTGCCGCGGGAGGTCCTCCAGCACCACAAAGTCTCTAGAAACATCCTCAAAGGGGATCAGCGAGAGAAGCCGCCCGGACAAAACCGATATTTGTGCATTTGAGTAGAATGCGTTTTTGGCCAAAAGCATCTGTAGGTTGAATTTGGTCAATAAAGTCTAAAAGGTGCGGCGTGAAAAAATGCGCCCGCGCTGAGGTAGGCACCTTCTAATTTCATTGAAATAAATTGCAGTTACTCAAACCGCTGGTTGTTAATTGATCATCACGCTCGCACGCATGCTTCCAAATCTCCGGGAATCTCGCGCGTGATCTCAACTGGTTCGTCAGTGGTTGGTATCGGCATTAAGAACCGCTCATCCGTTTTTCAGTCACCGACGTCCACTTTCCGGATACTACCTTTTATTTCGGCGAACAGGTCGCCGTTCTCGTCAGCGATCTCAACCTTGCGCGTAAAAATGCGCTTGCCTATTCATCGCGGCGCTTGTGGTTAGCAAGGCACGGGATGGATTGCAGGCGCCGGGCTTTTCGATTGCGCGCGGCACGTTGGGCGCGTCGATGGCGACCCTTCGGGACCGGAAGTACCGGTGTTTTACGCGGCCGAGTTCGATGTGGGCGTCGAATTCTGGCGCGTGACTGGCGATTCCATGGAGCAAGACGCCTAAGTCTGATAGCCATTCTGAATATGCGTAGTGGAATGATTTCGCCTCCTGCGCAGATGGCGAGGGCCGGTACTGATCCATATCAAGGACGTGACCATTGAGTTTGGTAAGCTCGCGTCAAACGGTAATGCTGCGGCTGCAAAACTGAGGTTCGCTTTGGCTCAGCTAGGCATTCTCAAGGAGATCCAGATGGCACATGTTGTAGTCCTCGGCGCAGGACTTGGCGGCACAATCGCGGCCTACGAATTGCGCGACACGCTCGGGGCGGACCATTCGGTTTCAGTCGTCACAAAAGGCAACCATTTCCATTTCGTGCCGTCAAACCCATGGGTTGGCGGTGGATGGCGTGACAAGGCGGCGATAGAGGTTGATCTGGAAGCGGTCTTTGCGAAACGCAGTATTGCTTTGTATCCCCAAGGTGCCAAACGTTTGCACCCAGCGGATCGTCGTATAGAGTTGATTGGCGGCGACTCGGTCAGCTATGATTATCTGGTGATCGTGACCGGTCCCGGCCTTGCCTTGGACGAGATTGAGGGCTTTGACCCTGCTGCTCATACCCAGTCGATTTGTCTTGTCGATCATGCGCTACAGGCGAAACTGGCGGTGGATGCTTTGATTGCGAACCCGGGCCCAGTTGTGATCGGGGCGGCGCACGGGGCCTCATGTTTTGGTCGGGCTTACGAATTCGCCTTCATCCTAGACAGGGCATTGCGAGATGCAAAAGTGCGCGACCAAGTGCCTATGACTTTTGTGACATCAGAGCCGTACATCGGACATCTAGGGCTGGACGGGGTGGGCGACAACAACGGGCTTTTGGAAGGCGAGATGCGCGAGAATCAAATTAAATGGATCTGCAACGCGCGGCTTGGCAAAGTTGAGAACGACAAGGTTCTGGTCTCGGAAATTGCTGAGGATGGATCGGTTCTGAAGGCCCATGAGGTGCCGCAGGTTTTCACCATGATGCTGCCAGATTTTCGAGGTATCGAGGCTGTACGAGGTATCGAAGGGCTGACCAATCCGCGCGGTTTTACTCTGGCAGACAAGCACCAGCGTAATCCGACCTTTCCCGAGGTGTTTTCCATAGGGGTCTGCGTCGCGATCCCGCCGGTGGGCAAAACGCCAGTGCCCGTGGGCGTGCCTAAAACCGGGTTCATGATCGAGTCTATGGTGACTGCGACCGTACATAATATTAGCCGATTAACCAAGGGGCTTGCGCCTAGTGCTACCGCCACTTGGAACGCCGTCTGCCTTGCGGATTTCGGCGACAGTGGCATCGCTTTTGTTGCTCAACCGCAAACCCCACCGCGGAATGTGAACTGGTCGTCTTCCGGAAAGTGGGTGCAACTTGCCAAGATCGCCTTCGAAAAATACTTCCTTTACAAAAACCGCAGCGGCAAATCTGAACCGTTCTATGAGCGGCTCGCGATGCAGGCACTGGGGATCGATAAGCTAAAAACAGTCTAACTTGATACTAATTTTTGAAAGCCGCAACGGTCTTCCGGACCGCAACACTAACCACAATTTCCCATTGCCAAAGCGTGATGGGATGAGAAAGGATAACCTCATGTCACTTGACCGTATGGTAATGGCCTTCGCGGGCTTCATGGTACTTTTGTCACTGGCACTGACCCTTTGGGTCTCGCCCTATTTTGTCTGGCTGACGGTTTTCGTGGGCGTAAACCAAATCCAGTCCGCATTTACCGGGTTTTGCCCGGCGGCGACCGCTTTCAAATGGCTAGGTGTCAAACCCGGTACGGCCTTCTGACCTTCCGAACGTCCGACTCAACTTCGCGGGTCTGCGATTCCTCCTGTCCCCCTCTCCGCGCACGAAGTGGAATGATTATGAGAACCTTGATTGCCATAGTCGCCTTGGCTGCTTCATTGCCGCTTGCGTCGTTAGCCGAAGATTTGCAGCTGGCTGAGGTGTCGGTAACGGAATGGAAGGCGGTCTATGGTCGGATCGAAGCGCGCAGCCGCATTCCAGCCCGTGCCAGGTTGGGTGGCACACTTGTATCGCTTGAGGTCATTGAAGGTGATGTCGTGACTGCGGGGCAGGTAGTGGCGCAGGTCGTTGATGCAAAGATCAACTATCAGCTTGCGGCAATTGACGCGCAGTTGCAGGCACTGGCGGCCCAGCTAGACAATGCTAAAGGCGAACTTACGCGCGGCGAAGATCTGCTGGCGCGCGGCGTGACAACTGCGCAAAGGCTGGACGCTCTACGCACCCAGGTCGATGTGCTGATGGGCCAGATCGCGGCAGTCGGCGCTGACCGGAAAGTGGTGGAGCAGCAGGGACTTGAGGGCACGGTACTGGCCCCGATTTCGGGCCGTGTACTGGCTGTGCCGGTTGCGGCGGGTGCGGTGGTCTTGCCCGGTGAGGCCGTGGCAACCATCGGCGGTGGTGGGATATTTCTGCGCATCGCTGTGCCTGAACGTCATGCCGCTTTTTTGCAGGAAGGCGCTGCGATCGAGATTGAAACTGCCGCGGGTCCGTCGGAGGGCACGCTGGCGCGGATCTATCCGCTGATCGAAAACGGCCGGGTGATTGCGGATGTGGAGGTGCCAGATCTGCCTGAAAGCTTTATAAACGCGCGGGTGCTGGTCCGCCTTCCGATCGATACCCGCACCGCGTTGATGGTGCCAGAGACCGCCGTTATCACCCGGACTGGCCTCGATTTTGTTGAGATTGCGAGCCCCAGAGGTGCCGTATTGCGCACTGTGGTTCTGGGCCAGCGCCAGACCCTTGATGGGGCGGCGATGATCGAAGTTCTATCAGGCCTCTTGGTCGGCGACCGGGTGGTCACCGCACATGAGTGAGGCCCCTGAAACGGTTGATCTTGGTATCGCTGGTCGCTTGACACGCGCGTTCATTGCCTCGTCCTTGACGCCTTTGTTCATTCTGGCGGCGCTGGCAATGGGGCTGGTTGCACTTACATCCCTGCCGCGCGAAGAGGAACCGCAGATTTCGGTTCCGCTGGTGGATATCCATGTGCAGGCGCCGGGGCTGCGGGCCGAGGATGCAGTCAAATTGGTGACCGAACCTCTGGAAGGTATCGTCAAAGGTATCGACGGGGTGGAACACGTCTATTCCTCGACCAGAGACGATAATGCGCTGGTCACAGTGCGCTTCCAGGTTGGTACTTCGGCTGATGCGGCGGTGCTGCGGGTGCATGCCAAGATTCGGGCGAATATGGACCGTATTCCGGTTGGTATTCCCGAGCCAATAATCGTCGGGCGCGGTATTGAAGATGTAGCGATTGTGTCGTTGACGCTGGCGCCAAAACCAGGCGTCGAAGGGATCACGGCCAATGATCTGACCCGCATCGCCCGTGAATTGCGCACCCAAGTTGCTAAGACTGAGGATGTCGGGTTGACCTATCTGGTCGGCGAAGTGCCCGAACTGATCCGTGTAGCTCCTGACCCAGAACGGTTGGCGCTTTACGGTGTCACTTTGCAACAACTGGCAGTCAAGGTGGCCAATGCCAACCGGTCGCAAAACACGGGTCAGCTGCGCGATGGAGGTGATCAGATTGATCTGGTGGTAGGGGAAACGCTGGTGGCCCCAGCGCAAATCGCCAACCTTCTTCTGACCACTCGCGACGGGCGGCCTGTATATGTGGCCGATGTGGCGCAGGTAAGCTTCGTGTCGGACAGTGCCGACGTGATCGTTGCCAATGTGAGCCGAGACGAAGATGGAGCGCCTACCCGCACGCCAGCTGTAACACTGGCGGTGGCCAAGCGCGCCGGGGCCAATGCGGTTATCGTGGCTGAGGCAATCCTCCACCGGGTCGAAGCACTTGAGGGTAGCCTGATCCCGGCCACCGTCGCCGTCATTGTCACCCGAGACTACGGCGAAACTGCGAACGAAAAGGCTAATGAGCTGCTGTTCCACCTTGGCCTTGCCACCCTTTCTATCGTCGCACTGGTGTGGCTGGCCATTGGTTGGCGCGAGGCAGTGGTGGTGGCGGTTGTGATCCCGGTCACAATCTTATTGACGCTCTTCGCCGCTTGGATCATGGGCTATACGCTTAATCGGGTCTCGCTTTTCGCATTAATCTTCTCCATCGGTATTCTGGTCGACGATGCAATCGTAGTAATCGAAAATATCGCGCGGCATTGGGGGATGAGCGATGACCGCAGCCGACTGACCGGAGCGATTGAGGCGGTCGCCGAGGTTGGCAACCCGACCATCGTGGCGACGCTGACCGTCGTCGCGGCTCTGTTGCCGATGCTGTTCGTGTCTGGGCTGATGGGGCCTTACATGAGCCCGATCCCCGCGAACGCCAGCGCAGCGATGATTTTTTCTTTCTTTGTGGCCGTGATTGTCACTCCTTGGCTGATGGTAAAGGTGGCTGGCCGCACACCGATGGTGCCGCATGGCCACGATGATACCTATGGCGGCCATCCCGGCGGAATTCTGGGGCAGGTTTACGGCATGGTGGCGCGTCCTTTGCTGGCCAGCAAGACCCGAAGTCTGGCGTTTTTGTTGGTTACGGCGACCTTGTCTTTCGGCTCGCTTGGCCTTCTTTACACCGAGGATGTGACAGTCAAACTGCTACCCTTTGACAATAAATCCGAACTGTCTGTGGTCATCGACCTGCCCGAAGGCGCTTCGGTTGAGGCGACGGACCGGGTGGCACAAGACGTCGCGCGCGAGGTGTTGCAGCTTCCGGAGGTCGTCTCGGTGCAGACCCATGCCGGAACCTCCGCCCCCTTCAACTTCAATGGGCTGGTGCGGCACTACTACTTGCGCGCCGCGCCCCAACTGGGGGAGGTGCAGATCACCCTGTCGCCAAAGGCCGAGCGTGACCGGCCTAGCCATGACATAGCGCTTGAAATTCGCACCCGGCTGGCGGAATTGGAATTGCCTGAGGGTAGCCGTATCAAAACGGTCGAGCCTCCGCCCGGCCCCCCGGTGCTAGCAACCTTGCTGGCCGAGGTGTACGGTCCCGATGCCGAAACAAGGCGGGCTGCGGCCAAGAAAGTGCGCGCGGCGTTTGAATCCGTGCCTTTTATCGTCGACGTCGATGACAGTTTCGGCACCCAGCCACGACGTTTGCGCGCCACAATCAGCACAGACGATCTAGAGTTCTTCAGCGTCGAGGAAAGCGATGTATTCGATACGCTTGCAATCTTGAATGGTGGGCGAACCGTGGGCTATTCGCACCGCGCTGACGGCCGCCAACCGATCCCGATCCGCATTGCGCGCGCCAAAGGCGACCGGGTGCTGGACGAACGGTTCCTGTCTACCCCAATCCCCGCGAATGTCCTGCCCGGCGCGCGCGGTGTTGTTGAGTTGGGCGACGTGATCCGCGTTACCGAAGAGCGTGCCTCATTCCCGATCTTTCGCCACAACGGACGCGATGCGGAAATGGTTACGGCCGAATTGGCTGGCGCATTTGAGGCGCCACTTTACGGCATGATCGCCGTGAGTCAGGCATTGGACGCTATGGACTGGGCGCCGGACACCAAACCGGTGATCAGCTTACATGGCCAGCCGCAAGATGAATCCGTGACCACGCTTTTGTGGGACGGCGAGTGGGAGGTAACCTATGTCACCTTCCGCGATATGGGCGCAGCCTTCGCCGTGGCGCTGCTGGGGATCTATATCCTTGTCGTCGCGCAGTTCGGATCGTTCCGGCTGCCTTTGGTCATCCTGACGCCGATACCACTGACTTTCCTCGGAATTATAGCGGGCCATTGGCTGTTTGGCGCACCGTTCTCGGCCACCTCTATGATCGGCTTCATTGCCCTAGCCGGGATCATCGTGCGCAACTCGATCCTGCTGGTCGATTTCATCCGCCACTCGGATCCGAAGGGCAAAACCCCGGTTGAGATCCTGATCGAGGCTGGCGCAATCCGTTTCAAGCCAATCTTGTTGACGGCGATCGCGGCGATGATCGGGGCGGTCGTGATTTTGTCGGATCCGATTTTTCAGGGACTGGCAATTTCGCTCCTTTTCGGTCTTTTGTCTTCGACGCTTTTGACAGTGCTTGTGATCCCAGCCATCTACCGCGTGCTGAAAACCTAAGGACAAAAAAGGGCGATTTTAAAGAGATTTGGCTTGAGGCCAGCATGGCGGCGGCGTTGCCCGTTTCCAACGGGCAATGGCATTTGGACGAGATCTTCGTGATGATTGATGGCCGGGTAATCCCCCCTAAAATTAGTGGTCAAAAGTAGAATTTTCTCGGCAGGATATCTGAGGAGATTTTTGATGAAGACAGCACGATATAGCGACGCACAGATCATGAGCATTTTGAAACAGGCGGAGGGCGG
>NZ_JBVCWP010000183.1:0-7648 GCF_057460485.1 Boseongicola sp. | reverse complement strand
GCGTCCCTCGAAGTTACGGTTGCCTGACAGGACCGAGGTGGCGACGAGGTCGCCTTCGGAGATTGCTTTGGAGAGCGCGGGAAGGATCGGGCCTGAGTTGCCGATGCAGGTGGTGCAGTCGTAGCCCACAAGATTGAAGCCAAGCGCGTCGAGGTCGTCTTGGAGATCGGCGGCTTCGAGATAGGCGGAGACAACTTGGCTTCCGGGAGCCAGCGATGTTTTCACCCATGGCTTGCGGCTGAGACCAAGAGCGTGGGCTTTGCGCGCGACGAGGCCTGCGCCGATCATCACGTAGGGGTTCGAGGTGTTGGTGCACGACGTGATCGATGCGATCACGACCTTACCCGATTCCATTGTGTAATCTTCGCCGTCGACGGCGACTTCTTTGCCCATGGGGCGCTTGAAGGTGTTTTCCATCTCGTTAGCGAAGGCGGATTTTGCGTCGGTAAGGGCCACGAAATCCTGCGGGCGCTTGGGGCCTGAAATGGCCGGAACGATTGTGCCCATGTCGAGGGTCAGAGTGTCGGTATAGACGGGCGCATAGCCAGTGTTGCGCCAGAAGCCGTTTTCCTTGGCATAGGCTTCGACCAGGGCGACGCGGTCTCTTGAGCGGCCTGTTTGTTCGAGGTAGCGGAGTGTCTCGGCGTCGATCGGGAAGAAGCCACAGGTCGCGCCGTATTCCGGCGCCATGTTGCCGATGGTTGCGCGGTCTGCGAGGGGCACATTGTCAAGGCCGTCGCCGTAAAATTCGACGAATTTGCCGACAACGCCCTTGGCGCGCAGCATTTGCACGACTTTCAGCACAAGGTCGGTAGCCGTGGTGCCTTCAAGCATGGCGCCGGTCAGCTCAAAGCCGACGACTTCAGGGATCAGCATTGAAATTGGCTGGCCCAGCATCGCGGCTTCGGCTTCGATGCCGCCGACGCCCCAGCCGAGAACGGCGAGGCCGTTCACCATTGTGGTGTGACTGTCAGTGCCGACAAGCGTGTCTGGATAGGCGACGATTTCGCCGTTTTGGTCGGTGTCGGACCAGACGGTCTGGCTGAGGTATTCAAGGTTCACCTGATGGCAGATGCCGGTTCCCGGTGGCACAACACGGAAGTTGTTGAAGGCGGACTGGCCCCACTTCAGGAAAGTGTACCGTTCCATGTTGCGTTCGTATTCGCGGTCAACGTTCATTTGGAAAGCGCGGGGGTTGCCGAACTCGTCGATCATCACCGAGTGGTCTATCACGAGGTCGACCGGGTTCAGCGGGTTAATCTTTTCGGCGTCGCCGCCAAGCGCCACGATGCCGTCTCGCATGGCGGCAAGGTCAACCACGGCAGGTACGCCGGTGAAATCCTGCATCAGCACGCGCGCGGGGCGATAGGCAATTTCCCGGGGGTTCTTGCCACCGTTGTCAGCCCATTCCGAAAACGCCTTGATGTCGTCAACGGTCACGGTCTTGCCGTCTTCAAAACGGAGCATGTTTTCCAGAACGACTTTCAGTGCGGCGGGCAGGCGGGAGAAGTCACCGAGACCTGCGGCTTGCGCAGCCGGAATAGAGTAATACGCGACGGACTGGTCGCCGACTGTGAGCGTTTTGCGGGTTTTGGCGGTATCCTGGCCAACGGTGATGGGCATGTCGGGTGGTTCCCTTCGTATGACGGTTTCGCTTTAGTGAACGATTGAATTGAGGTGTCTTTATCGCCTTGGATGTGTTGTCCGCAAGGGGGATGAGGCAATTTGTATACCATAGTGTACAGTATTATCCGCAAAACTTTGAGGACTTTTGTAACGTGCTCTCGCAAAACGTTGATTGGCGTGTTTGTCTGTGAGCGGCTAGTCAGGCAGTCTCACGGCGAGATGGATAGGTTTATGCGACTTTTGGTTTGGTGTTCGGCGATTTGGGTGGCGCTTGCTTCTTTTGCAGCGGCGGATGATCCGGTCGTGGTTGAGCTATACACATCACAGGGCTGTTCGTCATGTCCGCCCGCAGACAAGATGCTGGCCGCGCTGTCGGATCGCAGCGATATTATCGTTCTGGCGTTGCATGTCGATTATTGGGATTATATCGGCTGGAAAGATGAATTTGCCGATCCGGCTCATACGGTCCGCCAGCGAGGCTATGCGCGCGCGGCGGGCAAGCGGTCAATTTATACGCCGCAGATGGTCATCGGGGGCGTGGATCGTGTGGCTGGGGCCAATACGATGCAGCTTATGGAATACATCGAGATGCATCGCAGGGCGGCGAAACCGGCCGCTGTAACGCTTGGACGGGATGGCGATCGGGTGTCAGTATCGATCCGCGCGACAGGGCCGATGCCGTCGGAGGGGGCTGTGGTACAAGTGGCGACGGTGACGCCAAGTGCGACGGTTGATATCCGGCGAGGCGAGAACGCAGGTCGCACGCTTGAGTACCACAATATTGTGCGCAAACTGATCGAGATCGGAGAATGGAACGGGCGCGGCACGTATCGTGCGTCGCTCAAGGTACCGGACGGTGTGCGGGTTGTTGTTTTCGTGCAGCAATCCACGTCTGGGCCCATCCTTGGAGCCGCGCAGCTGCGTTAGGTTTCAGATGTCCACGGCGTTTGCGGCCCGTTTCCACCGCTTGTGAATCCAAAACCACTGATCCATATGATCGCGCGTCACCGCTTCGACGCTGTCGTTATAGGCTTGCATCATCTTGTTGGGATCGCCGTTTGGAATGGGCGTGTCTGCAAAGATGTTGAAAGTCAGACCATCCGGCTGGCGCAGGCCGTAGATTGGCACCATAAGGGCGTCGTATTTGATCGCCCATTCGGCGGCAGACACAGGTGTATGCGCAGGGTGGCCGAAGAATTCCAGAAGCGGCGCGCCAGTTGAGCCAATGTCGCCTACTATCCCAATTGTGCCACCTTTTTTCAGGTGTGAAATCAGAGAAGCAAGGCCGCGAGCTGTTGTTGGAAAAGCCGGGCTTGCGATCTGTTTAACTGCTTTGACGTAGTGGTCATTGAAGATCGTATTGCGCATCGGTTTATAGAGCGCGGCCATCGTTTGCCCTGCCATTGCAAATGAGCCTCGCACGGCGTCGTAGTTGCCGATGTGGGCGGTCAGAAGAACGATCGGGCGCCCCTGTTTTTGGGCGTCGTGAATGGCGGACAGGCCAGGACCGCTTTGCGGGGCATCTTTGACGCGGGCGAGAAAATCGTCGCCTGAGTAAATCTCGATCAGGGTGCGGCCGACGTTGTTGGCAACGCGAGCAGCGATGCGGCGTGTCTCGGCATCGGGAGTGTCGGGGAGCACAAGATGAAGGTTGTCGCGCACGCGTTTGTTCCAGCCCGCAAGCGGAGCGACGACGGTTTGGACAAGCCATCCGACAAAGCGCACGCGGGTTGCATAGGGCAGCAAAAGTGCCCCGCGCAAAACGGATTGGGCCGCTATGTTTTGCACCCTGTGGGCAAAGGGCGACGAGGGCGCGGGTTTGGTTGAAGATGGTTTCGTCATGCAATGGCTAAATAGAAGTCAGGCGGCGGTGGCACAAGCGGTGTTCGCCATTCGTATTTGACGACGAGAAAAATCTCGCCACTGCTTTCCAGCGCGCGCACAACATTGACGATACGCATTGTCGCAGCTTCGCCGTCAGCGGTTGAGACCCCCTGCTTTTCAGCAGCTTCGGCGCGTATGCTTCTGGCCAGGCGTTGCGAGATGTTTTCCATGATGAAATCAATGGTCGCAATGTCTTTGCTTTCGGCCCCGGCAATTGTACTTAAGAGGCCTGTCTGGCCGAGATCGCGCTGGATGCGGGGTATATTGCGGCTCGCGACGCGGTCTTTGATGTTGGCAAAGGTAAAGATAGCGTTGCGGATCTGTTCGGCAAATTCGGCGTCTTCGACATCAAGCCCGTCCAACACGTCGTTGCGCAACGTGGCGGAGAAATAGTTCAGGATGGCACCGACGCGCGTGACTGGCCCATCGGAAAAGGCGCGAATAGGGCACGGATCAAGTTGCTCTGTAAGCACAATGGCGAGGTGGCGGAGCATGCATGGGGCTACTGCACCAGTGGGGGACACCGCGTAGGTGATGCGGCGGGCTTGGTCCCTTGGCAGAGAAGTCCGAGAAGTTCGGCGGCTCTGGAATCCTTCCGCTTGGACAGAGCAATGGCCGCCACTTCGATTGCTTCGTCTTCGAGCACCTGCGCGAGGCGTTCGTTTTCTACATTGCCGGTCTTTCCCCAAGGATCGCCGTGACAATCACTATTCGACCTAAGGCGCACAAGGCTTGACGGGTTAGCAATTTCTGCCGCGACGGCATTTACGGTGTTGTGATGGACCGGCGACATGCGGGCCTGCTGGACAGTGAGTTCTGACTGCAGGCTGTCGGGAAGGGCGGAAATGGCGGGAACCGACCCACTGGACAACAGCCGGCGCACGACGATCGCCGCTTTTCACGCCCCGACTGGTGCACAATCGGCGCCATGCCGGGCAGATCCATTGGATCTGCCAACGCTCAATCTATCGACATCTTCACGCCTCCATGGACCCGGACGCCAAGGCAAAACGGTTACAGATTGGATACCAGCGCCGCGCCACAAAACCTTTGTATGTTAGGCTCTTGTCGCTTGCCCCCCCAAGGAAAGCACGCGGGTTGCGTCGTTCAGGCGCTCAGACCAGGCAAGCTCGCCCGCATCTAAGCAAAGGGACTATTGACCGTCCGCCGCGGCTTCGGCAGTGACACAGGCTTTGGTGGGCTTGTCCCAGATGAACCAATCGTCGCAGATTGTGGTTGTTTCGGTTGGTATTGGTGGCGCGATGGGCGCGACGACTTACGCGACGAGCGCCGGGCTGGAGATAAGGCCCGCGCCGATCAAAAGGGCGGCCCGAAGGGAGCCGCCCGTAGCCATTGAGGGAAATACACAGTTAACCGGTTGTGAGGGGGACACAGCTTTGTGCCTCCGCACTATAAACCGAGCCTTCCGCGCAGGATATTGCGACGGTGTCGGTCTTTTCGTGTCCAAAGCCGCAGCCCATAGCAAGGGCGAGGGAGGGTGTCACAGTGACGGCCAGAGTGGCAAAAAGCAGTTTCATCTTCATTTGTCTCTCCTTTATCGATTGTGACAAAATAATAGCACGCGCGGCGCTTTGGTCAAAGCCGGGATTTTGGGCAGTTTTTACACTTTACGTCTCGCCGAACACGCGGGCGAAGATCGTGTCCACATGTTTGGTGTGGTGGCCAAGGTCGAAGTTCTCGGCGATCTCGTCGGGAGACATGACGGCGGTGACTTCGGCGTCTGCGAGAAGCTCGGTCTGGAAGTCTTTACCTTCTTCCCAAACCTTCATCGCGTTGCGCTGCACCAGACGGTAGGAGGCTTCGCGGCTGACGCCCTTTTGGGTGAGCGCAAGAAGGACACGTTGGGAATGAACTAGGCCCCGGAACTGATTGAGATTCCTCATCATATTATCAGGGTAGATCAACAGATTTTCTATTACGCCGGTGAGACGCGCGAGCGCAAAATCCAGCGTGATGGTTGCGTCAGGCGCAATGGCGCGTTCGACCGAGGAGTGCGAGATATCGCGTTCGTGCCAAAGCGCGACGTTCTCCATCGCCGGCACGACCGCCATGCGCACGAGACGTGCAAGCCCTGTGAGGTTTTCGGTAAGGACCGGGTTGCGTTTGTGCGGCATGGCGGAGGAGCCTTTTTGGCCTTTGGAGAAAAACTCCTCGGCTTCAAGGACCTCGGTGCGCTGCATGTGGCGGATTTCGATCGCGATGTTTTCGATAGAAGATGCAATGACGCCAAGCGTGGCGAAGAACATGGCGTGGCGGTCGCGCGGGATGACCTGTGTCGAAATAGGCTCGGGTGTTAGGCCAAGTTGTTTGCAGACGTGGGCCTCGACCGCGGGGTCAATGTTGGCGAAGGTGCCGACAGCGCCGGATACAGCGCCGGTCGCGATCTCGCCGCGGGCGTTCTTCAGCCGGGCAAGGCCGCGGTCCATTTCAGCGTAAAAGCGCGCAAAGGTGAGGCCCATGGTGACGGGTTCGGCGTGGATTCCGTGGGAGCGGCCAATGCGGACGTCCATCTTGTGTTCGATTGCACGGGTCTTCAGCGCGGCGAGGAGATTCTCCATATCAGTGATGAGAAGGTCGGCAGCGCGCACAAGCTGGACATTTAGCGTGGTGTCGAGAACGTCCGAAGACGTCATTCCCTGATGGACAAAGCGCGCTTCAGAACTTCCAATGATTTCAGAGAGGTGCGTGAGGAACGCGATAACGTCATGTTTGGTGACGGCCTCGATCTCGTCGATGCGGGCGACGTCAAATTCAACGTCTTTCGCTTTCCAAACAGCGGCGGCACTTTCGCGCGGGATCACTCCAAGGTTCGCTTGGGCATCGCAGGCATGGGCTTCGATCTCGTACCAGATGCGGAATTTGGTCTCGGGCGACCAAATGGCGACCATGTCGGGGCGGCTGTATCTGGGGATCATCGTGGGGTGCCTTTCGGATTGCGTGTCTGCTCGGTGCGTTTAGACTGGAGCGCAGATGGGAACAAGGAGCATGGGATGCGCTACATTTGCACTGTTCTGGTGATGATCGCTGAACCAGCTTTTGCGGATAGACGGGTAAAGCTGGATGGCGCGGATGTCAGTATAGGCCGGTCTCGGGGCGTTGGATGAGCAGATTGCCTTCACTGGCAGCGCTTGAAGGCTGTTGGTTGATGGTGCGCATGATCGAGCACGCGGATGGGCGTCGCGATGTGTTCGAGGGCGAAAGCATTTTTCACCGCTCGGGACCGCGATTGCTTCAGGAGGAAACCGGGGTGCTGACGCCAGCGCGGGGTGGGCATGCATTGAAGGCGACGCGGCGTTACGTCTGGAGCGGCAGTGGCGCGCGAATCGATGTTGCTTTCGGGGATATGAGGCCCTTTCACTCCGTTCCCGTTGGCGTGTCGACTTATGAGACAACGTACCTGTGTCCACCAGATCGCTATGAAGTATTTTATGATTTCAATGACTTCCCAAACTGGTCGACGGTTTGGTCGGTTGAGGGACCCCGCAAGGCTTATCGGATGTTAACACGGTTTTCGCGCCTGAAGGACTGACCGGCTTTGGTATTTCGCGCGCTTGCGGGCAGTGGCGTCTAATGCGATAGTCCGTTCAAATAAAACAACAACGTTGAGGGGAAGTTCATGTCCACACTTACAGCCCGCCCTGTGTTGGCCGATCTGTTCGGATCGAACGAAGGCAGTGCTTTGCGCGTGAAACAGATCGTTTTGGTTCTGGCAGGGATCGCGGTGATTGCGATTTCCGCGAAGATCCGTATTCCGATGTGGCCTGTGCCGATGTCGATGGGCACATTCGCGGTTTTGACAATCGGTGCGGCGTACGGCCCGCGTTTGGGTCTTGCCACGGTCCTTGGGTATCTTGCGATTGGCGCGCTTGGATTTAACGTTTTTGCGGGTTCTTCGGCTGAGCAATACGGGCTGGCCTATATGATGGGTGGCACGGGCGGATATCTGGTGGGTTACGCGCTTGCGGCCTTGGCGCTTGGCGCGTTTGCCCGGGCTGGCTGGGATCGCTCAATCGGGAAGTTGGCGGCGGCCTTGTTTGCCGGTAACGCAATTATCTATATCCCCGGCCTTTTGTGGCTGGGCGTGCTTTATGGCTGGGACAAGCCGATCCTTGCTTGG
>NZ_JBVCWP010000182.1:0-7658 GCF_057460485.1 Boseongicola sp. | reverse complement strand
GTTGCCTGAATTGCGAACAACCGATCCGCTGACCGCCATCACTGCCGCCCTGAATACTCCTGTCGAGCCAGACAAGTCTGTGGCGCGAGCCGAGGCGCACATCGCTGCTGAATGAGGTTCCGTCACCCTCAGGCCAAAGGACGCCGCTCCTAAGAAAGGTCAGACCGCGAGACGGCATCACGAGTGTGACACGCAGGTTGCCGGAGCGGTTAGGGTCATCGAGCCAGCCTACAATGTCGCGCTCGGGATCGCCCTTGTGGAAGTTGTTGGCTCTGCCGTCCGATTGAGCCGCCGCTTTGGCGCCAAGACTTTCGGGCTGAGGGTCTGCAAGGCGCAGATGACGCAAAAGCGCGTTGAGCGCATCGCCCCGCCCTCCGCCGTCAACGGGATCAAGATTTGAGATTCCCGCAAGGACGAAAAGCGCGTCTGATAGGGCCGCTAAGGTACCCTCGAGAACCTTCAGCCACAAGGGCGCTTCATCGTGATTGTGCCCGTCGCTCATGACTTCGGGGTCGTCGAAAACGGGCGACGCGCATGCCAAGCCAGAAGGTTAAGCATTCGCTCTGAAAAGGTTTTAAGCGGAACAATCCAGTGGGCGGTGGTGGAAAGGTGTTGATTTTGCGTAATATCATCGGGCGGAATGCCGCCGTTGAGATCACGCCAAAGAAGGCCTGTCGGATCTTGCGCATTGGCCCTGTCGATCGGCCATTTCGAAAGGATCGCAAGTCCCCCAGCACCGGCCAAACGGCCATAACCCTGCGCGTCTTCAGGCTCGCCTAAACGGCCATCGCGATCAAGATCTTGCCCTGTCGGCAAGCCGTGATTTGGAGGGAGCGCGCAGCCTCGCGATAAAGGCCAAGACGATCTGCAAAGGTGTTCAGGGCAGCAGGGTTCGCGTCAAAGTCGAAATCAGCAAACACGATGGCATCCCCATCAGCCGCACGGATCACACGCAAGCTGGCCGAAATCTGCGTGTCGTCATCTTTTCGATGTCGCGCAGCAAAAGACCCAGGCCATCACGTGATAGTTAGGTGTGATAAACCACAATTCATAAGTCTTCTGAAATTGCCGTTCCGCCGATCAGCAGCGCGATCAGGCTGGCAGCAATCCGTTGCCAGCCTCATCTTCGATTTTTGACTGGTGGCGTTTTTCGGTGATCATGCCCGCAATCCGCCCCATCGCGATGCCGCGCATGAAAAGAGACGCCGGTAAGAATGCCCATGCCGCCACCGTCCAGATCAACGTGTGTGGGTTTTCAAGCGACACGGAGCCAAAGAGCCCCGTTGCCGATTTGATTACCGCTGGCGTCAGGAATGGCAGCAAAAACCCTAGGGCAATGTTAAAGCGCGCGTCTCTTTCGAGGCGCTCAACCACGTCTCCGCCTGCTGTGGGGTCAAATGTAGGCAGGTTAACCCAAACGTTGAAGGCGCCGTTTTTCAGCGGCCAGCGCCGCACACGTTGAAGAATGATGAAGATCGCAAGCGTGAGGAGCGAAATTAGGTAGCTGATGCCTGCGGAATTGCGCACCAGCTCGATATGGTCAACCGACGTGTCCGGCGGCAGCATCAAAACGACGAGGCGCACGGGCGAATACGGAAAATCTATGACGCCCCCGATCGAAGCACCGATGCCTGCGACGAATGTGGTCAGGGAAGAAGGTTCGACCTGACCACGTGTCAAAAGCGCAATCAAAACAACGGTGAGGAAGAGTGACGTAAAGCGGATGCGGTTGAACGGCGGCGCATCACGAAACTCAACGAGACCCGGGTAAGACGAAGCATATTCAAAGAAGGTCAGGCCTGCGCCGAAGATGGCGACAAGCGTGACCATTTGCGCGGTGTCGCTTGTCATGCCGGGCAACAATAGCGATGGCGTGGCCAAAAGGACCACGACGAGTAGCGCACGGATAATTGCCCCTGCCAGCCGGATAATCACCGGGACTGCCCCTTTTCCTGACCTGATCCAACGATACGGACCGGCCTTTTTTTGTTTATGTTCCGCCAATTATGGCGGTCTGCCTCAATTTTGCCCAATTTTTGCCTTCTTTCCCCAAGCACGGCAACAATCCCTTACCCATGACGGGAGTCTGAGGCATTTTCGTGGTGCGAATGGTGCGAGATTGCATCATTTCGGCATGAAAAAAGGGCCGCCCTCGCGGACGGCCCCATATCTTGTGGCTAGGGGTTGTTTAGACCCAAGGGCGTTCGGCACCCGCTTTTGCTTCAAATGCATCGATGGAGGCGGCTGCGACCTCGACCGTGAGGCCAATGTCGTCGAGACCGTTCAAAAGACAGTGCTTGCGGAAGGCATCAACTTCGAAGGTGATTTCGCCGCCGTCGGGACCTTGGATGGTCTGGCTTTCGAGATCGACGGTGACAGTCGCATTGGCGCCGCGCGAGGCGTCGTCCATCAGCTTTTCGACGTCTTCTTCGGGCAACGTAATCGGCAGGATGCCGTTCTTGAAGCAATTGTTGTAGAAGATGTCAGCGAAAGAAGTTGAAATCACGCAACGAATGCCGAAGTCCATAAGCGCCCATGGGGCGTGTTCACGGCTTGAACCACAGCCAAAGTTCTCGCCTGCAACAAGGATTTCGGCTTTGCGATAGGCGGGCTGATTAAGCACGAAGTCCTCGACTTCGTTTCCTTCGCGGTCAAAGCGCATTTCGTCGAAAAGGTTCGCGCCAAGACCCGTGCGCTTAATAGTCTTCAGGAACTGCTTTGGGATGATCATATCGGTGTCGATATTCACAAGCGGCATGGGCGCAGCGATCCCAGTGAGGGTGGTGAATTTTTCCATCGTTTTGTCTCCTGACCTTGGCGATTTCCGACTGTCGGCATCGCTTCGGTATTACGTAGGTACTGCGTCGGCGCAGGCGTTCGCGGGCATTTAACGCCCTGTTAAGGTCCCACCTGCCCCAACATCACATCAGATCGCGCACATCCGTCAGCTTGCCGGTGATCGCAGCAGCCGCGGCCATTCCGGGCGACATAAGGTGCGTACGCCCCTTATATCCCTGACGGCCCTCGAAGTTGCGGTTCGAGGTGGACGCGCAGCGCTCCTCGGGTGCAAGTTGGTCGGGGTTCATCGCAAGGCACATCGAACAGCCCGCAAGGCGCCACTCAAAACCCGCGTCCTTGAAGATGTCGGCAAGGCCTTCTTCTTCGGCCTGCAAGCGCACAAGACCCGACCCCGGCACGACCATGGCGCGCATGCCTTCCGCGATCTTCTTACCTTTGACGATCTCAGCGACGACACGAAGGTCTTCGATCCGGCCGTTGGTGCAGGACCCGATGAAGACTGTGTCGATTTTGATGTCTGTAAGCTTTTGACCAGGTGTAAGGCCCATATAGTCAAGGGAACGCTGCGCCGCGTCAACTTTGCCGCCCTGAAAACTGTCTGCCGAGGGCACTACATCGGTGATCGCCAGCACATCCTCGGGCGAGGTCCCCCAGGTCACGACAGGCGCGATGTCTTCGCCTTTGATCGTCACGACCGCATCCCAATGCGCGTCGTCGTCGGAAAAGAGCGTTTTCCAATAGGCAAGTGCAGCTTCCCACTGGTCAGCTTTCGGTGCATGGGGGCGGCCATTGACGTATTCGTATGTTTTCTCGTCGGGTGCGATTAGACCCGCGCGTGCGCCTCCTTCGATGGCCATGTTGCAGACGGTCATGCGACCTTCCATCGAAAGATCGCGGATTGCTTCGCCGCAATATTCAATGACATAGCCAGTGCCGCCTGCGGTGCCGGTTTTACCAATGACCGAAAGCGTGATGTCCTTGGCGGTGACGCCGGGACGCAGCTTACCGGTGATCTCGACCTTCATATTCTTCGACTTTTTCTGGATCAGCGTTTGCGTCGCCAAAACATGCTCAACCTCGGAAGTGCCGATGCCGTGGGCCAATGCGCCGAAGGCACCGTGGGTCGCCGTGTGGCTGTCGCCGCAAACGACCGTCATGCCCGGAAGCGTCCAGCCCTGCTCAGGGCCGACAATATGAACAATGCCTTGACGGATATCGGACACAGGATAGTAGTGAATGCCGAAGTCCTTGGCGTTCTTGTCCAAAGCGGCGACCTGAATGCGGCTGTCTTCGGGCATTTGCTCGGGATCGTTGCGGCCCGCCGTAGTTGGCACGTTATGGTCAGGTACAGCGATGGTTTTTTCTGGTGCGCGGACGGGGCGGCCAGCCAAACGCAATCCTTCAAAAGCCTGTGGCGAGGTCACTTCGTGGACAAGATGGCGGTCAATATAGAGCCGACAAGTGCCGTCGTCAGCTTCATGGGCAACGTGGTCGTCCCAGATTTTATCATAGAGCGTGCGAGGATTGGTCATTTTGAAAGTCCCTGAATGGCATGGAAAAGACGCGGGATATCGCGCAGTGAAGGCGCTGCGTCAGGAAAGGCGCGCCAGCACCGTCATTGTCGCGCCGTAAAAACGTTCACGCAGGCGCGCGCGGTCATCCATGTCGAAAAAACGGTACATGCGCGATGGAATACAAGGGTTCGGTGGCAGGGGCAAGCGCTCTGCCCACGCGCTCTTCCCGGGGAAAATACTCCAGGGGAGCCCACGCAGCGTGCGGGGACAGAGCCCCCTCCCTGCGATGGTCGTGGCCCGACGTAATAATTACCTTGTTGCGACATCCCCATAATCGCCGGACGCCATCTCTTCGGCTTCGATGCTCTCAAACAGCGCCTTGAAGTTGCCTTCGCCAAAGCCGTTATCACCTTTTCTTTGAATAAACTCAAAGAAGATCGGACCAATTACAGTTTTGGAGAATATCTGCAGAAGGATCTTGGTTTCGCCCCCGTCCACGACCCCTTCCCCGTCGATCAGGATGCCGTTTTTCTTCATCTTCTCAATGGGTTCTTCGTGACCCGCGATGCGCGTCAGGCTCAGGTCATAATAGCTGCTGGGCGGCGGAGGCATAAACCGGACGCCGCGCGCAAAAATGGCGTCGGTGGCCTGGTAAATGTCGTGTGCACCGACGGCAATGTGCTGGATGCCCTCGCCCTTGTATTTCTTCAAGTAGTTAACGATCTGGCCAGTCTCACCGCGATCTTCGTTGATCGGGATCCGGATGCGACCGCACGGTGACGTAAGAGCGCGGCTGAGCAGTCCGGTGAATTTCCCTGCGATGTCGAAGAACCGGATCTCGCGGAAATTGAAGAGGTCTCCGTAAAAGTGGAACCAGACGTCCATGTTCCCCTTAAAGACGTTGTGCGTGAGGTGGTCGAGATAATAGAAGCCGACCCCTGTCGGATGGGCATTGGTGACCCAGGTGAAGTCCGCATTATACGGCGATGTTTCATAGTATTGATCAATGAAGTAGATCAGGCTGCCGCCGATACCCACAATAGCTGGCACGTCCATTGTTTTGCCAGGACCAGTGTATTCTTCGGCGCCTTTTGCGACCGCATGTTTCAGCGCATGATCGGCGTCAACAACACGCCAGCCCATAGAGGGAGCGCAGGGTCCGTGGTCTTCGATGAAATGGGCGGCGTGGGTATCTGGTTCGGCGTTGATCAGATAGCTGATGTCGCCCTGCTGCCAGACCTCAACCGCCTTGGAATTGTGTGTTGCGACATGGGTGTACCCCATCTGGGTGAACAGATCACGCAAGGCACTTGGATCGGGATGGGCGAATTCGACAAATTCAAAGCCGTCGGTCCCAGCCGGGTTGTCGGACGATATCGTCGCGCGCGGTGCATCGTGTGGAAACGGGCCCATGACGGCCTCCTATCTGTTCGCATCTTCGCAAAATAGACCATTTCACCTGCCGTTTTCGCGCGTATTAGCGATTTTTTTCTTTATTTTTGCGTCTGACTTGCGGATTGTATAATTTTAACGCGGGTTTATCGCATGATAAAGCTAGATGATATTGATCTTCGTATTCTGACAGCACTGCAAAGCGACGCACATGTCACGGCTGACACGCTAAGTACCGACCTGGGACTGTCGGCCAGTCAGATCGGCCGACGGCGCCAGCGGCTTGAGGCGGCAAGGCTGATCGAAGGTTATCGCGCGCGGCTTAATCCGGGCGCACTTGGGCTTAATGTTCAGGCGTTTGTGACGGTGCAGATGGCAACCCATGCGCCCGATAAGGTGCAGACCTTCACACGGATCGTGAAATTACGCCCCGAGATCACCTCGGCGTGGACAATGACCGGCGATGCCGACTATCTGTTGAGGGTATATTGCGCGGATCTTGCCGATCTTAACACATTGATACATCAGGTTCTGTTACCCCACCCCGCAGTGGCGCGGGTCCAGAGCCAGATTGTGATGGATCAACTAAAGGCAGACGGGCCGCTGCCAATCTGAAGGGCGAACTATGGAAGGCTTTCTGTTCCAAGCCGTGATCTACCTGCTGGCTGCGGTGATCGCGGTGCCATTGGCTGTGCGCCTTGGGCTTGGGTCGGTGCTTGGGTATCTATTGGCCGGCATCGTGATCGGACCCATTTTGGGGTTGGTTGCGGACACGAAAGGCCTGCAGCATTTCGCCGAATTTGGTGTGGTTTTGATGCTCTTCCTAATTGGTCTGGAACTTAGCCCACGCGCGCTTTGGGACATGCGACACCGCCTGCTTGGGCTTGGAGGGTTGCAGATTTTTGTGACGCTTGGCGCGGTGGCTTTGGGGTGTACTTATGTGTTCGGTCTGCCTTGGCAGTCGAGTGTGGCGGTCGGCATGATCATGTCATTATCTTCGACCGCTATCGTGCTTCAAACGCTGTCAGAAAAACGCCTGATGCAAACCGGAGGCGGGCGCTCGTCCTTCACTGTTCTTCTGAGCCAGGACATTGCAGTGATCCCGATGTTGATCTTCCTGCCGCTTCTGGCGATTGGGGGCATGACGAGTTTTGGCGAGGACGGCTCGATCTCTCGCGCTGCGGTCGAGGTGGTCGAGGATGACCATGGCGACGGCAGCGGAGCAGAGTTTGCGCTACATTTTATGGCCGAATTGCCCGCCTGGGGTGTCACGCTGGTCACGATCGCCGCGGTTGTCGCTGTCGTTTTGTTCGGCACTTTTGCGACCCGCCCGCTCTTTCGTTTCGTGCATATTGCGCGGCTGCGCGAGCTTTACACGGCGTTTGCTCTGCTGATTGTGGCGGCGATCGCGTTTCTGATGATCCTTGTTGGCCTGTCCCCTGCATTGGGTACCTTTCTGGCAGGTGTCGTCCTTGCAAATTCGGAGTTCCGGCACGAGCTGGAGAGCGACATAGCACCTTTCAAGGGTCTGCTTTTAGGCCTTTTTTTCATCACGGTTGGCGCGGGCATCAACTTTGCCGTCTTCTTCCGAGACCCGTTTGAACTCTTGGGATTCACGTTGCTTTTGATGTTTGGCAAAGGGTTGGTGTTGTATCTTCTTGCGGTGATTTTCCGCATGAAAGGTCGCAATAGGTGGCTGTTTACGCTTGGGTTGGCGCAGGCGGGTGAATTCGGATTTGTTCTGATTTCGTTCTCATTGCAGCAGGGTGTGTTCGGGATCGCGTTGGCCGAGCGTTTGTTGCTTGTAGTCGCCCTGTCGATGCTGCTGACACCCTTGTTCTTCATTGCCTACGAGCGTCTTCAGCACCGGATGACCGGCGATCTGAAAGAATCACCGGAGGCTGACGAAATAGATGAAAAGCAAAAGATCATTATCGCTGGAATCGGGCGGTT
>NZ_JBVCWP010000181.1:0-7665 GCF_057460485.1 Boseongicola sp. | reverse complement strand
TAATCTGCTTTTTGACACTGGCACGCGGCGACGCCCCGAGGGGATGATCGGCACGTTCGTACGGACCTTCGCAGCGGGTGTTTCGGTCTGGGTGATCTATGCAGCTGCTTTTTCGCGTCAGGACACGCTTGCGCTGACTATGACGTTTCTGGCCCTGATGCTGGTATTGACCTTTCTTTTGATTGGGCCCAGCGCAAGGGCCAGTCGAACACACATAATTTGGGTCGATCTGCTTCTTGCTTTTTCAGCCGGAGTGATCGGCGTATATTTCGTCTCGACCGCGGAAACGATCTCCCGGCGGATCACGCTTTTCGACCCGCTGAGCACATGGGATATCGCGTTTGGTTCTGCACTGCTTCTTCTGACGATGGAGGCGGTGCGCCGCACTGTCGGCATGGGATTGACGCTGATCGTAGTGATGTTTCTTGTTTACAACCTTTTCGGAGATCGACTGGATGGTGTTCTTGGCCACGGGCGCATAACCTATCAGCATTTCCTGGATATCACCGTCTTCACATCTGATGGTCTCTTTGGTGTGCCGCTGCGTGTGGCGGCTACATATGCATTTCTGTTTGTCCTGTTCGGAACGGCGCTGGCCAAGTCCGGAGGCGCGCAGTTTTTCTACGACCTTGCATCTTTTCTGACCGGTCGGTCTCCGGGTGGTCCGGCGAAGATCGCAGTGGTTTCCTCGGCGCTTTACGGAACGATATCGGGCAGCCCCACATCGGATGTCGTAACGACGGGCAGTGTCACGATTCCGATGATGAAAAAAATGGGATATCGGTCGGATTTCGCGGCGGCCGTCGAGGTTTCGGCCTCCACTGGGGGAAGTCTGTTGCCGCCCGTCATGGGGGCCGCCGCCTTCATAATGGCGGAGTACACAGGCATTGAATATGTCGATATCGCAATTGCTGCGTTGATACCGGCGCTGCTCTACTACGTCCCTATCTACACTCAGGTTCACCTCAGAGCATTGAAAGAGGGATTGGCGGGCGTGGATCGATCGTTGATCCCACCCTTTGGCAAAGTCATGCGCGATGGCGGACTTTTTATTGTGCCTCTGATCGTGATTAGTTGGTCGCTCCTCAATGGGTACACCCCTACTTATAGTGCCCTTTACGGGTTGGTCGCGGTGGTCGGGGTCGCGATGATCCGCGCTTCGAGCCGTTTGGGACCAAGCGCAATCTTCGAGATACTTTCAGAGTCCAGTTTGCGGATGGTCGCTGTCGCGGGTGCCTGCGCGGCGGCCGGGCTTGTGATCGGCGGGATCACAATGACTGGCCTTGCCTCAAAGTTCTCGACGCTTGTTTTTATGGTGTCGGGTGCAGATGTGCTTTTGTCACTTATGGTGGCCGCCGTGCTTACGATCTTGCTGGGCATGGGAATGCCGACACCCAGTGCGTACATCCTTGCTGCGGTCCTGATTGCACCCGTGATGCAAAGGCTTGGCATAGACGTATTGGCAGGGCACCTTTTCATTCTCTACTTCGCGGTCATGTCGGCCCTCACTCCACCCGTTGCCGTTGCGGCCTACGCGGCGAGCGCAATCGCAGACGAAAACCCGCTCGTGATCGCCGTGCAGTCGGTCAAGATTGCACTGGGCGCGTTTCTGATACCTTTTGCTTTCGTCTATCACCCCGGTCTTTTGCTTCAGGGAACAGTGTGGGAGATTGTGTTTGCAGTCACTTCAGCCTTCATCGCGCTCATCTTTGCAGCGATTGCTATCGAAGGATATTTGATGGGGCGTATCCGGCCAGCGCAGCGTTGGCTTCTTTTTGGCGGCGCGCTCTGTCTTCTTTTTGGCGGCTACCTTGTGACTGCGATCGGTGCAGCGGTTATCGTGATTACCTGCATGTGGACTCGAACGACAACCAAGACCGGTGCTGAGCAGAACTCAGAAGTCAGCTAGCATCACTCGGCCGCGTCAATGAGTGGTTTGGTGGGCACCAGTGTGCGCCAATCGACCTCTTTGGGGTAAACGCCTTCGTGGGAAGCGATCGTAGCCTGCCTCTGTGTGGCTGTGCCTGTTCCGATTGCCGCACCACCTTCCGCTACCTTGCGCGCCGCGTCGGTCATCAGGCGCCGGAACTCAACGATCGCCAGATCGGATGCCCCGAGAACATCCGTGTGTCGTTGGACGCACGCGCCCATGCTGACCCACATGACAATGTCCTGATTTGGGATGCCGGGAACGCCGGTGAAGTTTCCTGCCTTCATTGCCTCCCGGTCCTGCATGAAGTCATTTTCGAGCGTTCGCAGAGGGCGCCATTTGCGGTCGAGATCCTGTCCCGGCACTGCGTGATTGAACGCGCGCCATTCCTCGGTCGTTGGTACATTGGGACCGCCCCAGGCAATGAAATGGAACGCTGTCTCAACATCGTTGATCGGTACGATAACGCTAGCGACCTTGTAGTTGTTGTTCGGCGGGATCAGCGAATAATACGGTGCGACGAATTCGGTGATCCGCAGGTAATTGTGCGATGCCGCATTCTTTATGGGCTTGCGGATCGCGGCATAGTGGAACCCGTAGCTTGTGGTTTCCGTCTGCATCCGCGGAGACTTGTCGGTAGAGGGGCGATACCAGGCCTTTTCATCCGCGGCCGCTCCTTCGACACGCGCGGGCTTCATGTCGGAAGAATGCAGGCTTGAGGAATGGGCGCTGTCGATCTGTCCCTCGTGTATCTGCGCCCAATTGGCGGGAACGCGAATCTTCAGAATCGATACGACTGTATCTGCTTCTGGCGCAAAGGCCGGCGGATCAAACTCAGGCGCCGCATCGGCATCCCCGAGCCAGGCCCAGACGAAGCCGCCCCATTCGCGAACGGGGTAGGCGCGTGCTTTTACCTTGTCCTTCAGCGGGCTACCTTCGGGCTCGGATGACATGGCGACGACATTGCCATCTACATCCATCTTCCATCCGTGATAGAGGCAACGCAGGCCGCACTCTTCGTTCCTGCCATAGACCAGCGACGCCTTGCGATGCGGGCAAAGCTCGTCGAGCATTCCAAGACGTCCTTTGGTGTCGCGAAACGCCACGTAGCTTTCTCCAAGCACTTCGACGCGCAAGGGAGTGCCATCGGCTTCGGCCACCTCTTCGATCAGGCAGACCGGGGTCCAGTGCTGACGCATGAGTTCGGCCATCGGTGCGTCGCCGGTGACGCGGGTCAGGAGTTCGTTCTCTTCCGGTGTCAGCATATCTATCTCATTCAGCTATTCTGGTGACGCATCTGGCATTGAGGAAATTACTTAGGTATCTAAGTCAAAGCAAGCCCGAAGCATCTAGACCAGAGGCACACATGACAACTGAGACCCTGCGAGTGCGCCTGACGTCGCGCCGAAACCTCACACCGCAGATACGCGAATTCACCTTGGCTGCCGCTGAAGGAGGGGCGCTTCCCGATCATACTCCCGGAAGTCATATCACTGTTCGCACGCCCTCCGGCGCGATGCGGCGCTATTCACTGGTTAATGATGGAGAGGCCCCTGAACACTATACGATTGCTGTGAAGCGCGAGCCTCAGTCACGCGGAGGATCGCAGTCCATGCATGATGACGCGACGGTTGGAACAGAACTTGATATAGAGCCTCCCATAAACGATTTCGAACTGACCGAGGCAAATGATTACCTGCTTATTGCCGGTGGCATTGGCGTGACGCCGATCTATTCCATGGCGCGGAAGTTAGATCGGGAGAACAGCCCGTTCCATATCATCTACTGCACCCGCAGTCCCGAAGATACGGCATATCTGGAAGATATGCAGAGCGCCTTTGGCGACCGGCTGACACTGCACCACGACGGAGGCGAGCCGGATCGGGCGTACGACTTTTGGGATCACTTCGAAGAGCCAAAAGACCAGCACGTCTTTTGTTGCGGACCAAAGCCGCTGATGGAAGAAGTGCAGGGCGTCTCTGGCCATTGGAACGAAGGGCGCGTGCATTTCGAGGATTTCAAGCCCGTCGAGGTCGTGCGGGCAGACGACACTCCCTTCGAGGTCGAGCTGAAGGCAAGCGGAAGGACAATCCAAGTCCCCGCCGACAGGACGATTCTCGAGACGATCCGGCAAGCAGGGATTCCAACGGTTAGTTCGTGTGAAAGCGGCACCTGCGGGACATGTAAAACCATCCTGATTGACGGAACACCTGATCACCGGGACATGGTTCTGATGGAACACGAGAAAGAAAATCGGATAATGATCTGCGTTTCGCGCGCGTTGTCGGAGAGGCTTGTCCTTGACCTCTGATCCTGTCCGCGTTGGCGTCGCGGGCCTTGGGCGTGGATTCGTGCTTTCGTTACCGTCATTCCGGGCAGATCCACGCATCAAGCTGGTAGCAGCTGCCGCGCCCCGGGCCGAAAGTCGCGAAGCTTTCATAGGCGAGTTTGGTGGCAAGTCTTATGACTCCGTTGAGGCCTTGTGCCGAGATCCCGCGGTCGAGGCGGTCTACGTGGCAACTCCTCACCAGGTCCACAGGGACCATGTTCTTGCGGCAGCTCGCGCTGGAAAGCATATCCTGGTCGATAAGCCATTGGCAGTATCTGTCGCAGACGGTCAGGCCATGGTCGCTGAAGCAAAGGCTGCGGGCGTCCATCTGCTTGTTGGCCCGAGCCACAGTTTCGATCCGCCAGTCGCCTTGGCTCGGGCGATAATCGAAAGCGGTGAGTTCGGAAAACTCAGGTTCATACAGGCCTTTAACTATACTGACTTTCTGTATCGCCCCAGACGACCCGAAGAGCTGCGGACAGAGGAGGGTGGGGGCGTTCTGTTTTCCCAGGCCATTCATCAGATAGATATCGTCCGGTTGTTGGGAGGTGGGCTCGCGACGCAGGTCTTTGCGATGACAGGCGCATGGGACCCCGCGCGACCAACTGAAGGGGCAGCATCCAGTCTCCTTAAGTTTGCTTCCGGCGTCTTTGCGAGCCTAACCTATTCCGGCTACGCGCATTTCGACAGCGATGAGTGGATGGGTGGCATCGGTGAATTGGGCCGAAGAAAAGACCCTGCGGACTATGGAGGCGCGCGGCGCGCATTGGCGGATATGACATCCGATGACGAGACTGCGCTGAAACGCACCCGAACATACGGTGGATCCGTGGCTCCGGGAGCACCCGAGGCGCACGAGCACTTTGGACCGGTCATAGCGGTCTGTGACAGGGCCGATCTTCGTCTGACGCCCTACGGTGTTGATGTGTACGGCGATACCGAGATTTCGTTTCGTTCGGCGCCGGTCTCGGACGTTCCCCGCAAACCAATGATAGATGCACTGGTGAATGCCGTTCGCCACGACAGAGCACCCGTTCAGACAGGCGATTGGGGCCTTGCGAGTTTGGAGGTTTGCCACGCAATCCTTGCATCGGCCCGGTCCGGTAACCCAGTACGACTTGTCCACCAGGTCACAACGCGCCCAGAGCAGACTGAAAAGGGTGACACAGATGCATGAATTTGCAGTTGGCGACATCGTAGAAATAGAGACCATGAATGGCCTCATCTATGCACAAATCACGCACGACCATCCAAGCTATCCGCCAGTCGTCGTTGTGTTCGATGGAGCCTTTGATCGCCGCCCTGACCATACGCAGTCCATAACGGGCCGACCGCCACGCTTTACGGCGCTTATCTCACTCGCGTCGGCTCTGAGCCGGCTCGGCAAGCAAGTGACGTTGTTGGCAAACGAGCAGGTTAGCGATCCATTTCCTATCTTCCGAACACCTGTTCGGGATAAGCTGGGGGAGATAATCTATTGGTGGCTTTGGGACGGGCGCAGTCTGGCCGTGGACACCGGTACATCCGGACCAAACCGGGATGCGCCATTGCGCGAGGTCATGGGAGCGGCGGAGTTTTGGCGACGGCTTGAGGATCAACCCGACCAAGATGGATAGAAACATGACGATAGGAAGGAAGGAAACGGTCATCGAGCAAGAGAGGCTCGCAAGGCTAATCCGTCTCGCGGCACGCGCCTTCAACAGATCGCTGCAGATCAGACTGCAGGCCGAAGGGATCACATTCGGTCAGTGGATTTTCATGCGAATCTTGTGGGAAGAAGACGGGCTTTCGCAAAAGGTCCTCAGCCAGCGCGCTGGCCTTACCGAACCTACGACACACAGCGCGATCAAGCGGATGGAGAAGGCCGAGTTGGTCGAACGGCAAAAACTGGAGGGAAACAGACGAAAAATCCACACCTTCCTCACTGCCAAAGGTTGGAGCCTGCGTGAACGCCTTGAACCGCTTGCGACAGAGGCCAATCTTGTCGCAGTTGCAGGTCTTACAGCGGAAGAAGTTACGGTTATGCGCAAAGGTCTTTTGGCGGTGATTGAAAATCTTGGCGAAGACGAACGCCGCGCGGCTCATCGAGGGATCAAGGTTCCCGCCACCCGCGCCACGATCGAAGTTTGACTTGTGTGTCGACATGGGTGAGTCATTCTCATCGGATTGCGGAAGCCGGATAACGGATCGTCGGTTTCGCGAATTATCGCGGGACCCCCGGCGCAAGTCTTAAATCTTTTTCTAAGTTGCCGCACGGTTCAAGACGCCAACTGATCGTTTGGAGCTTGCTTCCAGTTCTTAAGGTTGCCTTTAACAAAGGCTTCCGCAAGCGCCTTCCGACTGCTCAACTTCGCATCGCTTTCCTTCCCTTTGAGGCGGTTTAAAACGTTCTGATCTTCTTATCCGTTAGAGAATGTCTACGCCTCTCTTCAATATTGCGTATTGGCTGCAGGACAGCGGTCCCAGGCCGGATCTCGATGGAGACTTTCTTGCGGCGGCTGTTCCGAGAGATTGTCTCATCTCCATTCTTTGCTGAGAACGATATGCCAGAAGCGATCTCATTTCAGGTCAGTCTAAACTGTCCCGTTAGAGTTGAAGTCAGAAAGGATAGATTCCGCTATTACGACGCGACTATGTTTCCTGGTGGGACCGTTTCACAAGCCGGGGTATCCTGCGCGCGCGACCCAGTAGTCCCAGGCGCGCTCCAAGGGTGTTCTACCAAGAAGCATCGCACTCGTCTTCTCGATTTCGCCGTCGGTTAGCGGGATCAGACCACCGATCTGCAGCGTTTCCTGAACGAGTGCTGCGTTGTCTTTTAGGCCGATCGAGATCATGCAGACCGCCTTGATATTGGAGGCGACGCAGATGCACCCGTGTCCGCGAAGCAAGGCAACGCGGTTGTAACCCAGCGTCCGCGCCAGCGAGTGACCCATCTCCATGCTGTCCACCAGCATATTCGTGTCGCCGAATTCCTCCTGGCTGTCCCAGGTTGGAATATCGGCGCCGATGACGGACGACATATGAAATATCGGCCGCAGCGAGATCTTGTTCATCGTGAACGGGATGATGGAACGCGCATGATGGTGCGTCACCGCGTTTACATCAGGGCGATCCTTATAGATCGCGCCATGAATATGGCGTTCTTTGTAGGGGGCTCGGTGATCTTCGTTCACTAAGTCGCCGTCGAGTGTGAATTCCATGATGTCGTCGCGCGTGACGTTTGCTGGGCTACGCGAACGTGACAGGAGGTAGCGGTCCGGGTGCACCGGGTGGCGCATGCTGACATGACCGAAATTGTCGATCACGTCCTCGCGGTCAAGTATCCGGTTCGCGAGAACAAGCTCGACGATGGCGGAGTCACTCTGCTGGGAAAGATCGCGAGAATTCAAGTCGTCGGGCATCCTGC
>NZ_JBVCWP010000180.1:0-7687 GCF_057460485.1 Boseongicola sp. | reverse complement strand
CTTTTATAGATTATCTCTATGGCCATTTTAGGGCGCAATCTGGGCGTTTACGCCATATTTCAGCCGCACGTCCGCCACATTCATATGGGTTACAAACGAAAAAGCCCGGGCGCGAACGCCCGGGCAAGTCACTCTTTAGCTGAAAAGAAGGGAGGATCAGCCTTTCGAGAAGTCTGGGTAGGCTTCCATACCAAGCTCGGATGTATCGAGGCCCTGGATTTCCGCTTCTTCGCTCACCCGGATGCCCATCACGCCCTTCAGCACCATCCAAAGGATGTAGCTGACCACGAAGGTGAACACGCCGTAAGCAATGATACCGGTGATCTGTGTCACAAGGCTCGCATCGCCATTGTAAAAGACAACCGCGATGGTGCCCCAGATACCTGCGAACAGGTGAACCGGGATAGCACCGACCACATCGTCGATCTTCAGCTTGTCGAGGAACGGAACCGCAAAGACCACGATCACACCGCCGACAGCACCGATCCAAAGCGCACCAAACAAAGTCGGGGCTAGCGGCTCAGCCGTGATGGACACCAGACCGGCAAGCGCTCCGTTCAGAACCATCGTAAGATCAACCTTCTTGTACATGATCTGCGTCAGGACCAGCGCGGCGATCGCACCGGCAGCAGCAGCCATGTTGGTGTTGGCAAAGATCCGCGAGATGTCTGTGATGTCGCCAACTGTACCGGCCGCAAGCTGCGAACCACCGTTAAAGCCGAACCAACCAAGCCACAGGATGAACGTACCCAAAGTCGCCAGCGCCAGGTTCGAACCAGGCATCGGAATGACCTTACCGTCCTTGTATTTGCCAAGTCGCGCACCAAGCACCAGCGCACCAGCCAAAGCAGCCCAACCACCGACCGAGTGAACAATCGTCGAACCAGCGAAGTCCGAGAAACCCATCTCAGAAAGCCAGCCGCCGCCCCACTGCCAGGAACCCGAGATCGGATACATGACACCGGTCAGGACCGTGACGAAGATCAGGAATGGCCACAGCTTGATACGCTCCGCCAAAACACCCGAAACGATCGACGCAGTCGCTGCCACAAACATCAGCTGGAAGAAGAAGTCGGAACCAACGGACGCATAATCAAGCGACGCATCCGCAGCCGCCAGACCAACTGGCTCAAGCGCGGTGATCGAGAACCACGGACCCATCCAGCCCGATACCCACCAGCCATCGCCAGGGTACATCAGGTTAAAGCCGATCAACCAGTACATAATCGACGCGATCGAAAAGAGCGCTATATTCTTAGTCAGCTGCATTGTGACGTTCTTCGAACGCACAAGCCCTGCCTCAAGCATCGCAAAACCAGCGGCCATCCAGAAAACAAGGAAACCACCAACAAGAAACAAAAGTGTCGTGAGAATATACGGTTGAATGTCTGGCGCAGCATCCTGTGCCAGTGCGAACGTTGGCAGCAAAGCAGCTCCAGCCGACGCAGATATGAGTGTCTTATAGTTCATCTGAGTAAATCCCTTTCTGCGTGGATTAGATTGCGTCATCATTCGTCTCGCCGGTGCGAACGCGCACAGCGCTTTGCACATCGAGAACGAAGATCTTGCCGTCACCGATTTTGTCGGTCTTGGCCGTGGTTGCGATTGTCTCGACGACTTGGTCAGCCATACTGGTAGCGACCACAATTTCAATTTTGACCTTCGGCACAAAATTCACGGCGTATTCTGCGCCGCGATAGATCTCCGTATGACCCGACTGCGAGCCGAAGCCCTTAATCTCAGTCACCATCATACCGCGCACCCCGATGGACGTGAGCGCCTCGCGCACCTCCTCAAGCTTGAACGGCTTAATTGCTGCAATGATAAGTTTCATCGTTCCCCTTCCGACTAAGCGGACCCCTTCGCCCGCATTACGGGACGTCAAAGAACCTTGCTGCGGCGCGGCGGCAAGGAAGCAGGGGGCTGATGGCAGGGCAAAAGGGACATAGTTGCACAATTTTTGCGCAAATTAGTACTTTAGATTAATTTTTAGGCGGATGGCAAAGTCATGTCATCGCGATCTGCACAGAAATCCCACTCCACATTCACTAAAGCAGTCCCTATGTTAGAAGCAGAGCAGCATTGGACCCAAAGAGTATGAGTGGCACGGGCAGAGGGCGTCCGCCGTTGATTGCAGATAAACGAAGCGCAAAAAAAGCAACCGCAGCAAAGCCCCGTAAAACAAAGGCAACACGCAAGAAACCGGCGCAACGCGTCCGGTCCCGAAACCCGTTCGTCTGGCTGTTTCGCGCGCTTGTGCGCCTTGTCTGGGGCATCGGGTGGCGCGTCACTGCAATAGCCACCATGCTTATCGGTGGCGCGGTTATCTTCTATGCCGCAACGCTGCCGCCCATCACAAACCTCCTCGATGGTCGCGCCCGAGGCTCGGTCACGATGCTTGATCGCACCGGACAGGTCTTTGCATGGCGCGGCGAACAATTCGGCGGCCAGATCACGGCGCAAACCGTTTCGCCTTTTCTGAAGAACGCAATCATTGCAACCGAAGACCGCCGCTTTTACGACCACTTCGGCCTCTCTCCGCGCGGCATCGCAAGCGCTGTCCGCATCAACCTGTCCGAAGGACGCGGCCCACTGTCGGGCCACGGCGGCTCGACCATTACCCAACAAACCGCAAAGCTACTTTGCCTCGGCAGCCCTTTCGATCCGGCAGCAGGCTTGACCGAAGCTGAATACGAAACCGACTGCCGCCGCGGCACGCTTACACGCAAGCTGAAAGAAGCCGTCTATTCCATGGCGATGGAACTCCGCTATTCCAAAGACGACATCCTCACGATCTACCTGAACCGCGCCTACCTCGGAGCAGGCTCACGCGGGTTCGAGGCCGCCGCGCAACGTTACTTCGGCCGCTCTGCCAACGAAATTCTGCCCTCCGAAGCCGCCATGCTCGCAGGCCTCCTTGTAGCGCCAACACGCTACGCGCCCACCGCAAACCTCCAACGATCCCGCGATCGCGCGAACCTGATCATCGGGTTGATGGAAAATCAGAACATCCTGACCGCAGACGAAGCCCGCTTCGCCCGCGATAACCCGGCCGAGCTTTCTGAGGCCGCCGAAGCCCGCGCGGGCGGATATTTCGCCGATTGGGTCATGGATCAGGGCCCTGCCTTCCTGACCGAAGATACGACAGAAGACGTCGTCATCCGCACGACCTTCGACCAGAACATCCAGAATTCCGCGGAAGAAGCTCTTCAGTGGGTCTTCGACAACAAAGTCCGTCAAGGCAGCGAAGCCCAGGCCGCAATCGTCGTCATGAGCGCCGACGGTGCCGTCCGCGCCATGGTCGGCGGGCGCAAATTCCGTGGCATTGCGGGCCAGTTTAACCGCGCCATACAAGCCAAACGGCAAACCGGCTCGGCTTTCAAACCCTTCGTCTACGGCGCCGCCCTCGACCTTGGCTATTCGCCCAATGATACCGTAACAGACGCCCCCCTCTGCATGGACGTCCCCGGCTCAGGCCAATGGTGCCCCTCGAATTACACGCGAGATTACAAGGGCTTGGTCACTCTCACCGAAGCTCTCGCGCAATCACTGAACATTCCAGCCGTGAAAGTCTTCGATCGCGTCGGCCGCGAAGCCGTCGTGAAAATCGCCTCCGATTTCGGCATCGAAAGTGACCTTGCTGTTGGCCCCGCCCTGGCACTTGGCACGTCTGAATCGACACTTTTGGAAATGACCGGCGCCTATGCGGGAATCCTGAACGGTGGCTCGTCCGTTTCGCCCTATGGCCTCGTGGAACTTAGCCTCAAGGGCGACAGCGACCCGCTTTTGGCGCAAGAAGGCGGCATTGGCGAGCGCGTCATAACCGAAAAGGCGGCCCGCGACCTCACCTATATGATGAGTGAAGTCATCACCCGAGGCACAGGCACCCGGGCCCGCCTCGCCGATCGCCCCTCCGCCGGAAAAACCGGCACAACGCAAGCCGCGCGCGACGCATGGTTCATCGGCTTCACCGCAGACTATGTTGCAGGCATCTGGATGGGCTATGACGACAACACGCCACTGTCCGGCGTCACGGGCGGCGGTCTGCCAGCTGAGATCTGGCGCGAAACCATGACCCGCGTCCACGAAGGCCTGCCAGTACGAGACCTCCCCATGACCTCCCCCGGCCCCGCGCCTCCGATCGCGACAGAACAACGCCCAAGACGTGGAGCAACCTCCGGCAGCGGCAACACCGTGGAGCGCGTCATCCTCAACGTCCTGAACGAAATCTTCGGCAACTGATCCCCTCAGACCAACCGCCGCAAATCCGCTTCGTTCTGATTAAAGCTCTCCAGAGGCCGCACCCGGCCTCAAAGCGATTTCTTGAACCCGAAGTGGCTCGCCACAAAGCCTTCACGCTCATAAAATCGCCGGGAGTCCTCGCGGCTTTGGTTCATCGTTAGCTGCAACAAAACCGCTCCCGCCGCACGCGATCGCGCCTCGGCGTCCGAAATCAAAAGCGCGCCAACCCCCTGCCCACGCACCCCGGACGCCACACGCACCCCCTCGATTTGGGCACGCCGCGCGCCCGCCAACGAAATCCCAGGGATAATCGTGATCTGATAGGTCGCAACGATCTCGCCGTCGCGCTCGCCGACAATCAGCCGATTGCCCGGCACAGCCATCATCTCGGCAAATGCCGCCAGATAAGCCTCGGGTGCTGCCGTCTCACGGGTTTGTCCCAGCCCGTCATCGCGCAACAACTCGACTGCCGCGCCAACGTCCCGGCGCCCCGCCACGCGAAACACAGCGCTCACCCAGCGGCCTCGATAAATGCACTGATCGCCGCAATGTCCTTCACCCCCGGAGAGCTCTCGACCCCCGACGACACATCCACCTGACGCGCGCCCGTTAAAGAAATCGCCTCGGCGACATTCTCCGGCGTCAATCCGCCTGCAAGCATCCAAGGGCACGCAAACCGCCGTCCGGCCATCAACCGCCAGTCAAACGCAAGACCATTGCCCCCCGGCAAAACCGAATTTTTCGGTGGCTTGGCATCAATCAGAATTTGGTCCGCCACCGCGGCATAAGCCTCAACCGCCAATAGATCGCTTTCGTCGGCAACACCGAGCGCCTTCATTACCGGCAAACGAAAACGCGCCTGCACATCAGCCACCCGCTCAAGGCTCTCGTTGCCGTGAAGCTGCAGCATATCAAGCGCAACTTTCTCTGTAAGCTTGGTTAACAGCGCATCGCTTGCGTTCACCGTCAATGCAACCTTCACCACACCGGGTGGGATTGCCAAGGCAAGCGCCATCGCCTGCTCAACCGACACATTCCGCGGAGATTTGTCGAAAAAGACAAAGCCAACAAAGGCCGCACCGGCCTCAACCGCGGCAGCCGCAGTCTCAGGTGTGGACAAGCCACAGATTTTCGTTCGCGTTCTACGGGTCATTCAGGAAATGTAACTTTCCGAGCCTCTAGCGGCTCTCAAGCAGAGCAAGCACATCATCGCCCGACTTCGGAGATTTTCCGGACGCACCCAGCTCTTTTTCAAGATGTTCACGCGACCGCCGCTCAACAACAGCATCCCGGCGATACTTGTGTTCCCGGATCCATTCCCAGACGAACCCAAGCACCACACCAAACATCACAGCAATCAGCAAGACAACGAAAACTGGCAACGTAATCTGCCAGGAAAAACCGAACAAGCCGGTCAATTCCCCCGGCAAAAGCCGAAGCGTGATGGGGCCTCGGTTTGCAATTGCGATTGTCACCATGACAATCGCAAGTGCGGCCAAAATACCGTAGCGTAAGTATCGCATGGACACCTCTGCCCTATTTTCCGTTTAAACGATCTCGAAGAAGTTTGCCGGTCTTAAAGAATGGCACGTGTTTTTCTTCCACCTGAACGCTATCACCGGTACGCGGATTACGCCCGACGCGGGCATCCCGCTTTTTGACTGAAAATGCACCAAAGCCGCGCAACTCAACCCGGTCACCGCGTGCCATAGTATCAATAATCTCGTCGAAAATCGTCGACACAATACGTTCGACGTCGCGCTGATAAAGGTGGGGGTTCTCGTCTGCAATCTTTTGGACCAGTTCTGATCTGATCATATTTCCCCCCGAAGGTTGTTTTGAATTAATCCGCGTCTCTACCGGACGCGGTGTATCTCATGACTATAGGCACAAAACGCAGCAGAAAAAACCAATATGGCATCTCAATTGCGCCGAAATATTGCTCTATCGCCCTGAAAAGGGGGAGAAAACGCGAACCATTCGTGATTTCGCCGGGTTCGAAAATTGCGCAGGCGTTTTTTCTGCGATGCGGCAAGCAATCCGATTCGTGGCCGAAGGCGCATACATCGCCCTCTGGACAGGCTCCCAAAATGCAAAAAGCCCGCGGAAAAAACCGCGGGCTTCACTGTCCCATAGCACGGGGCAAGTCTTACTTTTCGTCACCCTTCAGAGCGGCGCCAAGGATGTCACCAAGCGATGCGCCCGAGCTGGAAGAACCATACTGTTCGACGGCCTCTTTCTCTTCTGCGATCTCGCGTGCTTTGATCGAAAGACCCAAACGGCGGGTCTTCGCGTCAACATTCGTGACGCGCACGTCAACCTTGTTGCCAACTGCAAACCGGTCAGGGCGCTGCTCTGCACGGTCACGGCTAAGGTCGGAGCGA
This sequence comes from Boseongicola sp., assembly GCF_057460485.1. Taxonomy (NCBI): domain Bacteria; kingdom Pseudomonadati; phylum Pseudomonadota; class Alphaproteobacteria; order Rhodobacterales; family Paracoccaceae; genus Boseongicola; species Boseongicola sp. The sequence continues at coordinate 1,061 of NZ_JBVCWP010000180.1, read as the reverse complement.
CGAATGAATGACTTCATGCCTTCGTATTCAACCTCGACGCCACCATCTTCGATTGACGTCACAACAACCGTGATGATCGAACCGCGCTTCACGCCGTCAACAACTTCGGTGAAGCTGTCATCAAGCGCTTTGACGCTCAGAGAGATACGCTCTTTCTCGACGTCCACTTCGGTAACAACGGCCTTCACCGTGTCGCCCTTGCGGAAGTCCTGGATCGCATCTTCGCCGCGCTGATCCCAGCTGAGGTCCGAAAGGTGAACCATGCCGTCGATATCGTTCTCAAGGCCGATGAACAAACCGAACTCCGTGATGTTCTTCACTTCGCCTTCGACGTTCTGACCAACAGGGTTGGCTTCCGCGAATACTTCCCATGGGTTGCGCATTGTCTGCTTCAAACCAAGCGAAACACGACGTTTCGCACTGTCGATTTCCAGAACCATCACTTCGACTTCCTGAGAGGTCGAAACAATTTTGCCCGGATGAACGTTCTTCTTCGTCCAGGACATTTCTGAAACGTGGACCAGACCTTCAACACCGGCTTCCAGCTCAACGAATGCGCCGTAATCGGTGATGTTCGTCACGCGGCCCTGATGTGTCGTACCAAGCGAATACTTCGCTTCAACAGCATCCCAAGGATCGTCCTGCAGTTGCTTCATGCCAAGGCTGATACGGTGGGTCTCTTTGTTGATCTTGATGATCTGAACCTTAACCGTCTCACCGATCTGTACGATCTCGGAAGGGTGGTTCACACGACGCCATGCCATATCAGTCACGTGCAACAGACCGTCAACACCGCCGAGATCAACGAACGCACCATATTCGGTGATGTTCTTGACCACACCGTCAACGGCATCGCCTTCGGTGGTATTCGCGATGACTTCCGCGCGCTGTTCTGCACGGCTCTCTTCAAGAATAGCACGACGCGAAACAACGATGTTGCCGCGACGGCGGTCCATTTTCAGGATTTGGAACGGCTGCTTCAGACCCATCAATGGGCCAGCATCGCGAACCGGACGAACGTCCACTTGAGAGCCCGGAAGGAACGCAACCGCGCCGCCAAG
>NZ_JBVCWP010000179.1:0-7838 GCF_057460485.1 Boseongicola sp. | reverse complement strand
GCCGCGTGAGCCACGATCTGCGGAGGAAAATGGTGACGCTTATAGCTAATGGACGGTATTTGCGTCATCGGCTGATATGCCAAAATCAATAAGCCAGCAATCGTAGGTCGGTTAATGTGACAACACCGCACGATCGTTTCCCGGCTCGGCCTTGTCATTACACTAATAGGCGCAATGAATTTCCCTGTTCATATGCTTAGGGAATTCACTTGCAACTCATTGTTTTTCTTTCCAAATTGGGAAGACAAACCCGGGATATCCACCATGTTTTCGAGTTTTCCCTGTAAATTTCCCTGCTTTCAGGGAAATTTGACCCCGGACCAGCTAGCTCCAGACTGACAGCACGCCCGCAACTTACCTCCCGACAGACAGGTCAGGTAGACTTACCTCACTTCTGAAATCCGCCGCTTGTAGAAATCCTGAAGTTCTGCAAAGCGATCCCGGTCCAGGGTGTCAGCGCCTTCAATCTCATCCAACTGCAAGTCGACCGCTGCTTGTGTCGTCCATGGCCTATTGGGCTCGTTCGCCAGCCAACGGTCCCGGATCGCAGTTTGAGCCGACGATTGGTACGCCCTGGAAGCAAACTGCGGCGCGTGCCAGAAAATCAGGCGCATCCCCAATTGCCTCAACCGTGAATCTTCCAGCAGTTCGACAAGCTCAGAACGCCGTTTCCAGTCGAATGTTTTGAAGTCTTCAAGAATCTGTTTGTCGGCGGCGCTGTAGAAACCACCGTAGATTTGCTGCTCGACGTGTTCGGGCGACTCTCGATCGGCAAACCTGTCGGCCAGAGCCTGCCCTACGCGCTTATGAAAATCCGGCCTCGAAGCGACCAGTTGGGCAATGGCTTCATGCACATCGCTTGGAACCCCAACTGGAAAAAGATTTGGGACTTTGTTGATAGCAATAGTACGGATCCGCTTGGGTGACGCGGAAACCGCTCTTGCAAACTCTCGATCGTCAGCATCAACAATCGACGCATCACAGAGATCCAGATCAAGGAACGCCATTGAGTTGCGGTTCTGCGGATTGGTGCCGGCGTAAACGCCAAAATAGGATCGCGGAGGCGCCGCTCCAAACCGTTCGATCAGGCTTACGGGATGACCGGCCTGCAGCAGCTGGCCGGCTTCATGTCTGTCGCGGTTTCTGAGGCACTGGTCCCAGACTGCGGGGGCTCGATCACAAATGAGCCTCGCAAGATGGATCGTCGCTTCTACGTCGCCAAGAGCATCGTGGGCGTCGTGATGAGTAAATCCGTTTGCAGGGGCGAGACGATCCAGTCTGAAGCTCTCGCGGCCCAGATCGTCAAGCGGCCATTCAAGGATGTCTGGTTCCAGATACCGCGCTGCATAGACCACCTTTATGAGATCAAGGCGGTCATTGTCGTCGAATTGGGTCTGGTAAAGGTTAGAGTGTAGGTTCTGGTAGAACGACTGCCGGAGAAACTCCTCATCAAAAGCGAGCGTATTATAGCCGGTCCAGGTCGACGGCGCCCAGCGTCTGATCAGGTCACTTATCTGGTGTGAGAAATCGAACCAGGAGGGCAGGTTCGGATCAATCAGCTGTTCCGTCGATACGCCCGTTATAGCCAGAGCCCATGGCGCTGGCAGTATGTGAGGAGAAAGCCGGCATCGAATATCGACGCGCTCAATCTGATTGAACGCGTCGTCTGTCAGGATCGCCGCAAACTGCAGAGGCTGATCAAAGGCTGGCGAAGTGCCTGTTGTTTCAAAGTCGTAAAATGCAAACATGCGCGCTCATTTCCGGATGACTTTTGCCCGAAATCGATACTTCCTAAATGAAATACTCGCTCTTATTGGGTCAATTGTCATCGGTGCTTTACCGGCAATGAAAAACTGGGCTGCGCGCAGTGTTGCCGTTAGGCGGCACCAAGAAAGTCCCGCTTGCCAATTTCTACGCCGTTATGACGCAGAATGTTGTAGGCGGTCGTCATGTGGAAATAGAAGTTTGGTGTTGCAAAGCCACTGAGGTAGTTGGAGCCGATGAATGTGTGCTCCTCTGGCCCAAATTTCATGACCACTTCAAGATCTTCAGCCCCATCAAAAGCCGCGTCGGGCACGGATTCCATGAACTCAATCGTTTTAGTGATCCGCGCTTGAAGCTCGCCAAAAGTCGTTTCGTTGTCCTCAAAACTTGGGTTGTCCGTTTGCGACAACCGCGCAGCAAGGCCTTTTGCTGTATCGCAAGCAATCAGGACATTGCGCGTGAAGTTCAGCATGTCAGGAAAGAGCCGCGCCGTAAGAAAGGCATCCGGATCAATCTTGCGCTTTTCGCAGTGGGCTTCCGCGGTAGACAACATCGTGGAAAGGCTTCGCAGTGAATGGATGAAGCTTGGGACGGGAGATTGCATGTCTGATTTCCTTTTTGGGGGTCAATGTCCGCTCGAAAAAATCTGAGATGTAGAACGGCTGCACGTTCCCAATATCGACAAATTTCATCAGAACAAGTTTAAAGCATACGTCGCTAAATCAATTGCGCCGAAACATCGCTCCGTGTGTGTTCCCGCGCACCCCTAAGTCCTCTATTTGTAGGAGCCACGCAGCCAGAGGTCGTTCAGCCGGTTGCGGCCTACTTCATCCAGCAGAAGGCGCCGTATCTCGATGCACCGGGCGTGGCAAGCGAGGGACTCGGCTGACTAATGCAATAGCACATTTGACGCGTGTCTGACGTCAGCACTGCTCGAAACGCCCCCGCCAAACGTCCAGCTGAGCTGGTGTGCCCGCCCTCCAGAAGCCGAGCGAGGAGTGCAGAAGCATCTGGCATAATCGCCAGGATCGTCCTTGCGTGTGTAGCGTTCTTTTTGAAGAAATTTTCAGGCACAAGTATTAGCGCTTCTTCCATTGAGAACAGGCGTAAACCATCTTTAACGATGAGCGCGTCTTCCCGCGCAAACGTTGCACGGGTCTCGAAGATGGAGGTCCTGTGTGGGAAGTCAGTTTTCATGTTTCCTGCCTTCAGCGCTCGGACGAGCAGCTGTACCGGAACTGTCGTATCGCCTGCGTGCAACTGTAGGGATTGCTCAGGAGACAAGGACCAGTCCTCGCCAAATCGGGCAGAAAGGTACTGCGCACAAAACCCCCAAAACGACGCGTACCAGGCCGTGCCTTCGCCGGCGATCTCGTCGGGTTGTGACGTGATGTACCAACCCTTTATTACTACTTTGATAAATCCAGATATTAGGAATCGTTCCCGATGGGTCCGAGTTAAGTCACTTGATCGAACCGCTGTGACACCCTTCGTTTTAGAACACGCAAGAGCTCTAGAGATTACGCCAACTTTTCTGCTGCCATAGCCATGTTACAACCTCTTGCCCATTCAACCGTTAGGGTTTGATGCTGTAATATATTTAGGTTTTCAAGTTGTGTAATCTTTAGGGTATTATGACGCCGCGAGCAAAGGACAGCATCCCAGTTCCGATAATACCTGAGCTACAAGCACCCAGATAAGACTGTTAAATTCCTCGTCCAGATGGACATCGTAGGCGGGCGTCAACATGATCATCCCGATGTGTAACCATTTTCGTTTTTCTTAACACTTTAGAGCAGATAGGTCACAAAACGATCAATCTCTAACAAAGTACCGGAGCGGACAAAATCTCGCAAACATCACAATGTCGTTGTCCGTTCTGGATACGCTCCCCTTTCGCTCACCAGATGGTCATTCCGCCAGACCCGCATCCACCAACCCTTCCCGATCTGGCAAATCCCGCAAGCTTTCCATCCCGAACGTCACAAGGAACTTCTGCGTAGTCAAATAGGTATAGGGCGCCCCCGCCCGCGGACTACGCGGACCCGTTGCGATCAACTCTTGCGTCCGCAATCGCCCAATCAGATCGCGGCTGATGTCCTTGCCGAAGATATCCTTCAGTCCGTCACGGGTCAGCGGCTGGTGGTAAGCGATAGCCGCCAACACCGCGACTTCAAACTCGTTCAAATCCATCAACTGTTCATTCACATCCGCCGCCGTCCGGATCGCATCGGCAAATGGCACCCGCGTCCGCATCAACCAACCATCGGCAACGGCGACCAATTCATAGGGGCGACCCGTCAATTCCGCCTGGATGTCCTCAATCAACAAATCGACCGACGCCCCCTGCCCCACAACCCGCGCCAGGTCATCACGCGGCACGGTCGCCGCACTGGCAAAGATCACCGCCTCTATCCGGCCCATCCAGGTCCGCCAACGAAGATCAGGCGGCAGGTCCTCCAGCTCTCGGTCAAATGCGTCCCCGGCCACCTTCACACCCCATACAGCCGGAACGTCGACCGCCCGGTCAGTTCACGCACCACTCCAAGATCAACCAATCGATCACACAGCCGCCGTGCCGCGCGGCCCGTCATTGCAAAGGTGGTGCCTTGGATCATCGGACTGAGCATTCCCGATGGCGACACCGCGTCATGACCGAGAAACAGCACCAGAGCGTCTCCAGCCCCCTTCGTCCGTAGCTTGGGCGCAATCGCGTTCAGCCTGGCAGCGCGGCGAGACAGATCGGCCGCGTTGCGAATGGCCGCATCACAGGCGTCAATCATCGCTTGATCAACGCGTAATCGCGCATCGCTCGCACCGTCGGCAATGGCCCGGACATCCGCGCGATTCAGATGCGCGGCAAGTATCGGCACAGACCGCTCCCATCCAACCGCACGGGCTAGGGCGACATCGGCCAGCATCAGCGCCGCTGCCTCCTCGCGAGGAAACCGTTGCAGCGCATCAGCTAACACCCCTGCCGCCTGGGCGACGGGCGATCCGTCAAACACGCCAAGCTCCGAAAAGTCTTCCGCCACCCGATCGGGCAAAAGCTTCCTCACCTGCGCCAGCCAAGAGAATACGCTAAGATTGACCCGAGCAATTTTGCGCCACCTCACAAACATCTCACCCGCTGGGCCCAAGGCATCCCCTGCCCGCACCAAACAGACCGCATCTCGGATATCGGACGTAGACTCAAAGCGCCCTTCAAGTTTCAGGCAGGCCGCAGCCGCCTCCAAAGCTAAACGATCGCGCAGCAACGCCGCGGGCAATATACCGCTTGGATCTCGCACCACAACATCTAGTAAAGCCAGCGCTGCGCCGGATGAAAATGTTGCACTATCAGTGTTTTGCCTCGGCGCTGAAGTGACCCAACGCGGCAACAGATGTAGGGCTTGGATATCGCCTAGGTTAGGATTGGCAGTCGCTTTCATAACGACAGGCTAATCGTTTACGGCGCTTTAGACCAGTAAATACCGCAATAACCGCCCCGGCTTGAATGATTTTTTTATGTCCAATAAAATTGCATTATCGGTATTTTACAGTATCATCAAATTACAACGGACCAGGCAAGCCATCAACGATTACTGTCTATCCATGAGGACATCATCGTTCGGTCCCGAAAGCACTCCTGCGGCACATCGCGTCGCTTGATACGAGCGATCCGTTCCGCGAACGCAACCTGCTTTGATGACGGGTAATCCGAGAACCGTGATACAGGAACAGCTGTCTTGTGTGCGTCAATCCAGCGAGAAATTTGGTGGCGGTCAACCAAGGCCTCATCAGGCAGGTCAATGTTTGAGCGTTTTGCTATCTGTTGCGCGAACAAGATCTGTTTCTCAGTCGCGGGCAGAACGTGATAATCATTGCTGCCTGCAACAAAAGAGGCTGTCTCAAAGTGTGATTGCTGCATTGTCTCGCTCCTCAGTTCTTGTAAAAGATAATATAGAACATAAAGAGAACAAAATCAAGTATTGTGTAGTGTTTGCTAAACAATCACCACATGTAGTGCAGTCTTTCGTTGGGCTTGCAGGCAAACAGGTTGTCTAAGTTACGCATGGCAACCAGAAACCGTGGTTTGCCAGGGCGAACTCAATCAAAAGCCCTGCGGGAGCCTTACGACGGGTTCACCGTCTATTTCAAAGGTCGGATTGAGCTGGCAGCGCGCATAGGTGAATTGGCTTTTGGTAAGAGCGGCACAACAATCCGTGTGTTCAGGTCGCTCGAAAGATCGGTCTGCACATCTAAAAGGAAGCTATCGCCAGATGGATTGCGAAACACATCGTACTTCGCCATCAGAACGGGCGGAACCTGTCAAGCGGCAGTCCATGCCTTTCAACGTAAGAATTGGGGCTCTTGAGTGCCGCCGCATTTGCAGCTTGCCACTGCGCGGCTCCGGCGGTTGCCACGGCAGTGCGAACCCCCTCCTCTGCCGCACGCGATAGGTTAACTTTCAACGCCTTGGCTTCTGTGAGCAAGGCTGTGTCAAGCGACAGGTTCGTGGGCTTGCGCGACTGAGAATTCATGGACTGATCTCCTTCGAACGAGAGACTACAGATGGATCATATGCGCACAACATATGCGCATCAAAATCAATCTGTGCTGCGATTTCGGCACCCGGGTGATGGCGACACCCACGCTGGCCAAAAGTTAGGGCCAGAGCCGACGAATTTGCCTGTCAAAGCCCGACAAATTCATCAGGAAACAGGTCCGCCCAGAACGCGGATATTTCCTTTGCATTCAGTGCAGACATCCAGCCGTGGCGCTCAAAATCATCGCGGGCGGCGGGACGTTGTATTGTTGATGCAAATAACTGTCTATCCGCATCACGTTGCGTTGGCGTCCGGGCCAGCGCCAGATCTCGCACCCGCTTCAAGCGAGCCGCTCGCTCGCTCAGCGGCGTTTCCTCTCCCTCCGCTTTGCCATTTGGCTTTGGCGATGAACCGAAGTCATCACGTAGCGCCGCCGCCATGTAGCGCACCGGGCTTTTGACACCCCCCTGCCCTGCTACAAAGTCCAGCTTACCTGTAACAACATCTTCACCATGTTCTTCCAGCCACTGCCGCGCCAGCCGGTCCGAAACGCCCATAGCGCGCAAACGGTCATAAACGGGCGCCTTGCGAAGACCCTCGCCGTCATCCAAATCTAGAATTGCCAGCTGAGGGTTTGATTTTATGACAAATCGAATGTCAGTCACCGCCCTGCCCCGCTTTCGGACCTCTGGCGCGATGACGATATTACTCGTGCGGTTCACTTCTGCCGTTGCTGGCTTGATGATCTTGGCGTTCAGATGTTTGTAGCTTTCATAATAGCTGCTGCCCTCAACCCCCATCAGGCGGCGAAACGTCTCTAGTGACCACCAGCCGGTACTTCCCGTCCGATGGAAACGATAACAGTTTTCATATAGTGCAAGGGCATGGCCGCTGGTAAACCGTCTCTGTATATTGAGATTGATCAGCGCGAACACCTTTGGATCGTTCAGCTTTTCCGCGAGTGCCGGTGAATACGCATACTCACAGACACCGCCCTTCAACTTGGCATAACTCAACAGGCTCGAAACGCCCCATTCCTGACGTCCGGCTTCATCCAGCATGTCCCATTCTGCGACGGTTTCTGCCAACCCGCGCAACGACTGCTTCAGCGTATCAAAATCATTTGAATTATACCCCACCATCAAGCACAGCGTGCGTGCGTCGATTTGAAAGCGCTGCTGCCGGGTCAGCATGTCATACGCATTTAGCAACAACACATTGGATAGCTTTCGTTGCAGCAATGACAGTTTACCCGACACATGAATTGCAGCCACGTGTTTCTTAACAGCCCCACGCCGCAGCGCGCCCGTCAGCTTTCCCTTTGGGATATCAATTTCCATTGCTGCACCTGTTCAGCCGATTCTCTTTGGAATCCTTGCTTCACTATACCCGCGAAGGAACCCTCTTTCAATCTTTCGGTGGATACCTATTATCTGGCATTCAGGAGGCCCGTAGACGGGTTCCTTTGGTGTTTACAGGGTGCCCTTAGGTATCCGTATACGGGACAACTGCGCCGGGAACTTTCCGGCAATCAGCCTTTATAGT
>NZ_JBVCWP010000178.1:0-7896 GCF_057460485.1 Boseongicola sp. | reverse complement strand
GCACGATCCGTGCCTGAGCCGCTGTCGCAGCGTAGGCAACTGTAGCTTGCGGCGCGGTGAAATCGATGACCGCCTGCGCCGCGGCGAAGGTTTCCAACGCATCATCACTGACAACAACGCCGACCTCCGCACCGCCCATCGCAGCCCCGATATCCAGGCCGACCCAAGCATGCCCCGGCCGCACAAGAACGCCCGCCAGTCGCATGGCATCGCTCTCGCTTACGGCCTTGATAAGCATTTGACCCATGCGGCCGGCGGCTCCTGTGATCACAACACCGGGTAGATTGTGCATCTTTTGTCTCCTTTGTCGCTCTTCCATACGACCTCGCGGCGCGCGAGAAAAGCGCCGCTTGCGGGAGCCTGCACGAACGATTAGATCCGCAGTATGGCAAAGCCTCGTTTCAATGATGGTCCCGGACCCAGTCAGCGCCAACTGCGCGTGGCGGAATTGGTCCGTCGCAAGCTTAGCGACGTCCTGAACCGAGGCGACATACACGACCCTGACCTTGGCCGCATGTCGATCACGGTGGGGGAAGTGCGGTGCTCGACCGATCTGAAGGTTGCAACGGCTTATATTTTGCCCCTAGGCGGAGGTGACCGCGACGCCGCGCTGTCCGCCTTGCGCAAGAACCGTGCCGAGATCCGGCGCGTTGTCGCAAAAGGGCTGGCGCTGAAGTTCGCTCCTGAAATCCGGTTTGCAATAGATGAAACTTTTGACCGGCTTGACGATACACGTCGGCTTTTTGCAGACGACAATGTTCGCCGCGATCTGGACAGCGATTAGTTTGACGCTTTTGGCGGCAAGCGCGGCCACGGCTGCGGGTTGTCGCACGGTCGTTTTTGAAGACACACCCTTTTCGGTATGCGAGAGCGCACCAAGCGACAACATCCGCCTTTATTTGCGCGATGACGAAGGTGCGATACTTGGTACGTTTGACCGGATTATCGCCCAAGCAAAAGCCGAAACACGTGATATCGTTTTTGCGATGAACGGCGGCATGTATCACTCGGATCGCAGTCCGGTCGGGCTCTATATCGAAAACGGAATGGAAGAGGTCGGAATTGTCACCCGTGAAGGACCGGGCAATTTTGGCCTTTTACCAAACGGAGTGCTTTGCATCAAAGATGCGAGTGTTGCGGTGATCGAAAGCCGCACTTTCGCGGCCAATCCGCCGACTTGTACCTTCGCTACCCAATCCGGGCCGATGCTTGTGATTGATGGCGCGCTTCACCCCCGCTTCCTGCCAGACAGCGCGTCGCGTTTCATTCGAAACGGCGTCGGCGTCACCGAGGACGGGACGGTTTTCGCGGTCATTTCGGACGTTCCGGTCACGTTTCACCACTTTGCACGGCTGTTTCGCGACCTGCTTGGCACGCCCAATGCGCTTTTCCTCGATGGCAAGGTATCCCGCCTTTACGCACCCGACTTGAACCGGCGCGATTTCGGATTTCCATTTGGACCGATGCTGGCCGTTACGCGCGCCTCTGATTGACGCCTCCCGCCGCAACCGATAGCAGACATTTTTTGATGCAACCCAAAGGCGGGAACCGACGTGGCACGGCGTAAAAAAGGACGCGATATCTCAGGATGGGTTGTGGTGGACAAGCCTGCGGGGATGTCTTCCACTATGGTAGTCGGCAAGGTGCGCTGGGCGTTTGACGCCAACAAAGCAGGTCACGCAGGCACCTTGGACCCGGAGGCCACAGGCATCCTCGCCATCGCATTGGGCGAGGCGACAAAAACCGTGCCATTCGTGACCGACGCGACAAAGGCCTATTCATTTACTATCAAACTGGGCGCCGCCACAAACACAGATGACGCCGAAGGCGAGGTAATAGCGACTTCAGACACGCGTCCGGAAGACGCCGAAATTCGCGCAGCCCTCCCTGCCTTCAGCGGCGACATCCTGCAAGTCCCGCCACAATTTTCTGCGGTAAAGATCGACGGGCAACGCGCCTATGCCTTGGCCCGCGCGGGCGAAAGCGTGGAAATCGCGGCCCGACCACTTTTTGTCCAGCGTCTGGAATTGATGGATCGCCCCGACGCCGACCACGCCACGCTTGAGATGGAATGCGGGAAAGGCGGGTACGTCCGCGCGATTGCCCGTGATCTCGGCGAGACTTTGGGATGTTTGGGGCACGTTCTAAAATTGCGCCGCATTTGGTCCGGTCCCTTCACGCTTGAGGATGCGGTCTCTTTGGATCAAATCAACCAGATGGCGCGCACACCCGAGTTGGACGAAATACTTTTGCCGCTTGAAGTTGGTCTCGCGGATTTGCCGGAATGTCGTACCACAGCCGAGGGGGCTGCGCGCCTTAGCAACGGCAATCCAGGAATGGTGATATCAAGCGAGGCTGAGTTCGGCGATCTTGCATGGGCTTCGTTTCAGGGACAGCCCGTTGCGGTCGGCATTTACCGGTCCGGTGAACTTAGTCCGACGCGCGTGTTTCGATTGTGAGTCTCGTCACTCGGACGCATGCCATCGACGGCACCGAAAGCAGCGCCGTGTATTCGGATTGCGAGCGCTATCGCTTTGCCTTGACGCGGACATGGGGCACCAGCGGCGGACGCCTTCTGTTTGTAATGCTGAACCCGTCGAAGGCCACTGAGCTGGCGAACGATCCCACGGTAGAACGCTGCGAGCGTCGCGCACGCAAGCTTGGCTATGCCGCGATGCGCGTCTGCAATATCTTTGCCTGGCGCGAAACCGAACCTGCATTACTTAAGAAAGCGCGTAATCCGATTGGCAACGCCAATAATGCACAGCTTCACGAGGCTGCGGGTTGGGCAGACAACATTCTCTGTGCGTGGGGAGTGCATGGCGCCTACCTCGGACGCGGCAATGAGGTGGCGCAAATGTTGTCCGAGCATGAAGCGCCGCTTCTTTGTCTTGGACAAACCAAAGATCGACATCCACGCCATCCGCTTTACGTCAGCTATTTACAGGCGCCAGTCCCTTGGGCACCCGCCTAGGCAGAGGCAGTCTGATCCACTGCCACAAGCTTTACGTTTCGCGGACCCGCATCTATGGCTCCGATCAAAACTGCCGCCACCCGGCCATCGGCAAGCTCCAAGGCGTCCGAGCCATCAGGCGTTATCGAAACCGAAACGGCGGTTGTCGCAAAACTTCATCGGGCCGCCGTCATCTTCTATCTCGCACTCTGCAACATCGCGCGCCGCGTCTTGTTTCCAGGCGGCTTCTTCTTTGATGAATTCACTTTCGCGTAGATCCAGAAGTTTTGACAAAAGGTAGGATTGCGGTCCCTTGCGCGGATGGTTAAACCGCGCCTTCCCAGCCCTCTAGGCTTTCGGCGTCGTCATCTCCAGTGCCGTCGAGAAAGTCATTTCCGATATCACCACGGATCGTGTCATTCCCCGCACGACCAAAAATCACATCGTCAAACACGGTTCCGGTCAACAAATCAGGACCCGGCGTACCCTCGATCCGTCAAGTCGGGTTTTTTAGCTTTCAAAGCCGCCACCCGAGCCTCCGCTGCCCCCCAATGAAACGAGACGGCCCACGCCGAGTATCGCAAGAAGGATTTCCATCAATCTCGCCTGTTCTGCCCGGCTTATAATTTAAAGGGTCTATCCACGGAAATCTTGACCTACTCAGGCCCGTCGCAGCGCTCTCCAGAAACCGCTTTGCAAACGGGGCGAGATCTCCTATACGCCCGCATCCGCGCCGCAATTTGGGGCCGGACCCTCCAAGGGCCCTGCTGGACGACATCCCGGCTTGCGCCATCACTCAAACCCTAAGGAGACCCCGATGTCGATTACGACTGAAGAAAAAGCAAAAGTTATGAAAGAATTCGGCACCAAAGAAGGCGACACCGGTTCGCCCGAAGTTCAGGTTGCCATTCTTTCCAGCCGCATCGCAACGCTGACCGAACACTTCAAGACCCACAAGAAAGACAACCACGGTCGCCGTGGCCTTTTGAAGATGGTCGCGACGCGCCGGAAGCTTCTGGACTATGTCAAAGCCAAGGAAGAGTCCCGTTATCAGGACTTGATCCAACGCCTCGGCCTGCGTCGCTAAAAGGGATTTCGGTTCAACAAGAGCCGGACAGCCTGACGCGGAAAGACCTTCCAGAACGAACGATGTGGCGCGGGAAACCCCCGCGCCATTTTCGCAGTAAGGGTCCTAGTTGGACACCGAATGCCCGCTGTGATCCATGCCTTGCTCGGTCACCACAAAAGTCACGGGCACTTCTCCAGCGCGATCAAAGACCAGCGTCGCGTCAACCATGTCGCCCGTCGGAAATTCGCCAGGCTGAAGCCCCATAATCATCACATGGAAGCCACCGGGTGCAAATTCGACCATGCCCTCGGAAGGGATCGAAATTGCCTCAACATGAAGCATCCGCATGACACCATCTTCTTCACGGCTTTCGTGGATCATCGCCATCCGGCCTTCAATCTTGACATCGACGAGCAGGTCGCCTTCCGCACCCATGTTCGAAATCATCATATAAGCACCGGCGGCCCTCGCATTCTCGAAGGCTTTATAGATCACTGGATCCGATACTTTGATCGTGCCAACTTGCTCGCTAGCAACCGCCGAAGTCGCCATAAGCATTGCCGCAATAGACAGAGTTTTACGCATTCTAGTCACCCAAACTAGGTTTTCCGTAATCTATAGGTAATTGCTTGCGCTCGGCCACTCCAGAACTGCGCGACGATCCGGCGCGGGTCTTAGGTGGCTATTCGCGGCCTTCTTGGTGTTCTTGGCCAGATCATTCCGGCAGCAAAAGCGGCAAACGCCAGTGCAATCACTGCAAGCCAACCCGCAGCCCCTTGCTCCCGAGGTTCAGGCGCACAAAGCGTTAGCGCTCCGCCATCTGGCAAAGACACAGTTTGATCCCAAACCTCGACGTGAGGAATGAACTCCCGCACGCGCAACTCAAGGACGCCACGGCCGGTTTCCGGAAGCTCGATCACCAGCTCGGCAAACCCGCCGACCTTCCACGCGAAAAACCTCAGATACCCTTCTAGCGTCACAAGGCTTATATTTTGCACCGTTTCAGGCGAGGTGCAGACGGCGATCGAAAGCTCAGCGTCATAGGGCGATGTAAAATCCGGCCCTATATCCGGGTCATGCACCATCATCGAACGCGCCTCAAATGGGGTCGTAGTGCCGCCCAAGCGCACCGTACTTGACGCAAAAATCTCGTCGGCAAGCGGGAACGTCCCGTCATAAAGCCGCGCACATCAACCGTTCCATCGTTCGCCGGTAACCCTTCGGCCCCCATCCCGAAGATCCGCCTGAGATCAGTCGCCGCCATCTTGAAATACAGTGCAACAGATTGCGCGCTGCGATCCACAATCAACGTGGCGTCGGCAGCAATCGCCGGAGTCGCCAGAGCAATGGACACCGCCGCGCTGAAAAAGGGGCGAAAATTCAACATTTCACTCTCCTAAATGATTGCGCAGCCCCAAAAGTCGAGCCTTTGGCCATGCGCAGAACGCACTACACCCCGCACCAACGTGAAAATTCATTTCCAAAGCGCGTATTTTCCTGTAAGGGCGGCCTATCTGAGACGTGACGCACTGACCCTGGCGCATGAAATGATAAGAGGGGTCGGCGGCAATGGGGCCGCCACTTAATCGGGCACTCGGACCGCCGAGACAGGCCCAAACAGGATACGAAAAATGTTCAATGAAGTGAAAAAATCCATTCAGTGGGGCGAAGAGACGCTTACACTGGAAACAGGCAAAGTTGCGCGTCAGGCAGACGGCTCAGTTATCGCCACATATGGTGAGACCTCCGTGATGGCCAACGTGACTTTCGCAAAAAGCCAAAAGCCGGGTCAGGACTTCTTTCCTCTGACCGTGCACTATGGTGAAAAGTATTATGCCGCAGGTAAAATTCCGGGCGGTTTCTTTAAGCGCGAAGCGCGTCCGACGGAAAAAGAGACGCTGACCTCGCGCCTCATCGACCGTCCTATCCGTCCGCTGTTTGTCCCCGGCTTTAAAAACGAAGTTTTGGTGATCTGCACGGTGCTTAGCCACGATCTGGTCAATGACCCGGACATCATCGCTATGATCGCAGCCTCTGCTGCACTGACGATTTCGGGTGCTCCTTTCATGGGTCCGATCGCCTGCGCACGTGTTGGCTTTGAGGATGGCGAATACATTCTGAACCCAACCGTCGACGATATGCACGAGTTGAAAAACAACCCCGAGCAGCGTCTCGACCTGGTTGTCGCCGGCACCAAAGACGCCGTGATGATGGTGGAATCTGAAGCATATGAGCTTACAGAAGCCGAGATGCTTGGCGCTGTAAACTTTGCGCATCAGGAGATGCAGCCGGTTATCGACCTGATCATCGATCTGGCCGAAGATGCCACAAAAGAGCCGTTCGATTTTCAGGCTCCTGACTACAGCGGCCTTTTTGCCGCTGTTAAAGCCGCCGGCGAAGACAATATGCGTGCGGCCTATGCGATCACCGACAAGCAGGAGCGTACAACAGCCGTTGGCGCAACTCGCGACGCGATCAAGGCAACCTTGAGCGAAGAGCAGCTTGCAGACGAGAACCTTGGTTCAGCCCTTAAGAAGCTGGAATCGGCAGTTCTGCGCGGTGATGTTGTCAAGCATGGCCGTCGTATCGACGGTCGCGCAACGGACGAAATTCGCGATATAGTTGCAGAAACCGGCATTCTGCCGCGGACCCACGGTTCGTCGCTTTTCACCCGTGGTGAGACACAAGGTCTGGTTGTTACCACGCTTGGTACCGGCGACGACGAGCAGATGATCGACGCGCTTTCGGGCACGTATCGTTCAAACTTCATGCTGCACTATAACTTCCCACCCTATTCGGTCGGTGAAGTGGGTCGCTTCGGCTTTACAGGCCGTCGCGAAATCGGTCACGGCAAGCTTGCCTGGCGTGCGCTTCAGGCGGTTCTGCCTGCAGCAACTGATTTCCCTTACACTGTGCGCGTGGTGTCCGAGATCACTGAAAGCAACGGTTCATCGTCGATGGCGTCGGTCTGTGGTGGCTCTTTGTCGATGATGGATGCGGGCGTTCCGCTGAAATCGCCGGTTGCCGGTGTGGCAATGGGTCTGGTTCTGGAAGACGACGGGTCCTACGCGATCCTGTCCGACATTCTGGGCGACGAAGATCACCTTGGCGACATGGACTTCAAAGTAGCGGGTACCGAAAACGGCATCACATCGCTGCAGATGGACATCAAAGTCGCAGGCATCACGTCTGAAATTATGGAAAAGGCGCTTGCACAGGCGAAGACAGGCCGGATGCATATCTTGTCCGAGATGAACAAAGCTCTGTCGGAGACGTCCGAGTTTTCGGTTCACGCACCTCGCATCGAGACCATGCAAATCCCGACCGACAAGATCCGTGAAGTGATAGGCTCGGGCGGTAAGGTCATCCGCGAGATCGTGGAAGTGTCCGGTGCCAAGGTCGACATCAACGACGAAGGTATCATCAAGATCGCCTCGCCGAACGGTGACGCTATCAAGAAGGCCTATGACATGATCCACTCGATCGTGGCCGAGCCGGAAGAAGGCAAAGTCTACAAAGGCAAGGTCGTGAAGATCGTCGATTTCGGCGCCTTTGTGAACTTCTTTGGTAAGCGCGACGGTCTTGTGCACGTCAGCCAGATTGAGAACCGTCGTCTGAACCATCCGTCGGATGTTCTGAAAGAAGGTCAGGAAGTCTGGGTCAAGCTTCTGGGCTTTGATGACCGCGGCAAGGTGCGCCTATCGATGAAGATGATCGATCAGGAAACTGGTGAAGAAACTGCAGCAGAAGCCGACGCCGAGTAATCTGTGTTCTCTGTTTCGCCCCTTGCGGGGCGATCCGCGCCGCCCTTAACAGGGCGGCGCTTTTCGTTTGGGGCTCTGAGCCAGCCACCTTTGGCGGCTCCCCCAGAATT